>JAYUWQ010000407.1:0-4375 GCA_043753485.1 bacterium | reverse complement strand
CCTTCCGGGAGCTTGATGCTGCCGGTCACGTCCGTGGTGCGGACGTAGAATTGCGGGCGGTAGTTGTTGAAGAACGGAGTGTGACGGCCGCCTTCCTCCTTGGAGAGGACATAGACTTCGGCCTTGAAGTGCTTGTGCGGCTTGACACTGCCGGGCTTGGCGAGAACCTGGCCGCGCTCGATGTCATCCTTCTTGACGCCGCGCAGGAGCAGCCCGCAGTTGTCGCCGGCCCGGCCTTCGTCGAGCAGTTTGCGGAACATTTCGATGTCGGTAACGGTGGTCTTGACGGTGGGGCGGAAACCGATGATTTCGATTTCTTCCATCTTCTTCACGATGCCGCGTTCGATACGGCCAGTGGCAACGGTTCCCCGGCCTTCAATCGCGAACACGTCTTCGATCGGGAGGAGGAAAGGCTGATCGATCGGGCGCTCAGGAAGCGGGATGTAGCTGTCAACGGCTTCCATCAATTTCATGATGTTGGCTTTGTGCTCCGGATCTCCTTCGAGGGCCTTCAGGGCGGAACCCTTGATGACCGGGATGTCGTCGCCAGGGAATTCATACTGGGTGAGGAGATCGCGCACTTCCATCTCGACGAGGTCGAGAAGCTCGGCGTCATCCACCATGTCCACCTTGTTCATGAAAACCACGAGAGCAGGAACACCAATCTGACGGGCGAGCAGGATGTGCTCACGGGTCTGGGGCATCGGGCCGTCAGCGGAGGAAACGACGAGAATGCCACCATCCATCTGGGCAGCACCGGTGATCATGTTTTTCACATAGTCAGCGTGTCCAGGACAATCAACGTGCGCGTAGTGACGGTTTTCGGTTTCGTATTCGACGTGGGCGGTGTTGATCGTAATACCCCGGGCTTTTTCTTCAGGGGCGGCATCAATGTCTGCATAGCTCTTGGCCTGGGCGAAGCCTTTTTCCGCCAAAGTGGTGGCGATGGCTGCGGTGAGAGTGGTCTTGCCATGGTCAACGTGTCCGATGGTTCCGACGTTAACGTGGGGTTTGGTTCTGGCGAATGCTTCCTTGGCCATGGTGGTCTTTTGGGTGGTTGGTGATTTAGGGTGTGACTGAAGAAATGGAGCTTGTGATGGGGATTGAACCCATGACCTCTTCCTTACCAAGGAAGTGCTCTACCACTGAGCTACACAAGCGAATCTGATATGTCGCAAAGACGAAACAACACCGCAATATGAGTCCTTGCTGCCAAGGGCGGACATATTCCGGTGCCGGGTCCTGCACGCTTTTTTGGCTGTCGGCTTTTAACTCGGTCCCGTTGTTCCTTTTGTCTGCCGTGAAGCAGGACCAATCGGGTCAAATCCGGGAAATTGAAAGCCGCCTTCCGCAAAGCGTCGCGGATATTAGACGGTGCGACCCCGGTGTCAAAGGCATTTTTTCCTTTCGCAACTCAAGCAGCCGTTTCCCCGCAGGATACCCCGCCCCATGGCCCGGCCGCAACGGAGGTCGTCAGCTTTTACTTTTTGCTTCGCAGCAGACCAAGCACTCCCAGCAGAATCAGTCCAAGTGCCAGCACCGCAATCAGCCCGAAAGCCAGGGTGATGGAGGCCCCGTCCGCCTGAATGGTCTGGCCAAACAACTCGACCGGCTTGCCGGCCGTGATGGCCGCATTGGTTTTCCCCCAACTGGTCCAGGCGAGAAGCAGAATCACTCCCCCGCAAGCGAGGCGGAGCAGCGCGGATACGGTATTCATAGGGTTGGTTGCGGTTGAATTTTTAACAGAATTTCAGCGTAAAGCAGAATCAAGCCCATCCGGCAAGCTAAAAGGCCCCGGTTCCTGGCCTGCGGGACAGCGCCCCAGCCCCGCCCGGCTCAAAGCCCTTCCAGCCGGGTGAAGTCGATATCCGGCTTCTGGTCAGTCGTGGATGGTCTCTGGAAAATCCCGTCCAAGGCCACCGTTTCGTTGAAGAATCCGCCGTTTTTCATGAAAAAACCCTGCCCCTCCACCCCGCCCGCGTAGTCCAGCCGGTGCCGGCCCCGCGCGGTGCCATCCCCCGTGAAGCGGGCCGCCGTAATCTCATGCCACACCCCGGCGGTATCGCGCACCCATTGATTGCCGTTCAGGCTGCGTCTGCCCAAATAGCCATTCCGGTCCATGAAGTTTTCGAGAAACGAATGGAAGCCGGTCAGATACCGATCCGTCTTCGGCCGTCTGAACCGGGCGATCAATTTCCACGGCCCGGACCCAGCCTCCGCGATCCAGGCGGCATACACACCATTCCCCTGCCCATCTGGTTTCACGGAATTCAGAAAACGATAGGTAGTTCCCGTCTTCCAGGGATAAACCAGGAAGCTCTGTCCGCCGGATCCCTCGTTTCCGAATTCACCCGCCTTCACCCCTTCGCCTTTCGCCAACAGGACAACCCGCTCCGCTTCCGGAATATCGGCAGGATTGTCGGTGCGATGGGGGCTCCAGACGGAAAACAGCACCCAGCGCTCAACCGGGCTTTTCACCTGAATCCCGAAATAACCCTCTCCAAACCCGTTCGCCATGAAATAGGAACCAATCGCATCCTCGCCTTCAGGCACGGTGAGTTCGCTGTAGGCATACTCAACATCGAACCCGCGCGGCATTTGATAGGACAAGTGCACCGACGGCCCGCGGCGTCCCCAATAGAACATGTTGCCCTCGTTGTTTTTCACAAAATCCGGGGCAAGGCCCTCCGTGCCTGACGACACCACCAGATCTGACACTTCCGCAAAAACGGGACCGGTGTGCCGGATGCCTTTCAAATCCACCCGCACATATCCGGCAACTTTCACCTCCACCTTGCCCAACGGCACTTCATGGACCCCCACCCCGGTGACCTTGGTCTCGAAGACGTCATCCCCTGCCCGGGCCTGGATCACGGATTCCCCCTCCGGCACTTGCAGCCGCAGCGCCAGGTCCAGCGAGGCCGGCCGGTCCACCCGGAAGAAAATGGAAACCACACTGGCGGGGTCCTGCCAACGCATGCGGCCCGGACGTCCAATGACATCGGCGGTGCCTTCGCTGGACGAAGTGAGATAGGCATTGCCCGCCAGCGGCACAGGCCATGATGCTGCTGACGCCGGTTCAGCGAAGCTCCACAGCCCTGCAAGAAATCCGGCCACATGGGCGGACTGGAGGAGCCAGCGGCAAAAGGAATCAATCAGCATGGAACAAGGGGTTGGAATTGTATATTCAACGAGCGGAGGATCCGGAGCAAGGCCAGGACTTTCTCACCCAGCCGGGATTTCACCTATGGCGAGGACTTTACCCACTGACGTCCTTCGACGGATTTGTCAAAAACGCTGACGGCGTAGAGCAATAACATCAGCACCAGAATCGCTCCCCAGCCGCAAGTGGCAATGCCCCCGGCCAGCAACATGAACGGCGCGGTGAGGAGCATGGCCACCATTCCCCGGGTGGGGCTGAGTTCGTAGGGCAACAGGAAAAGTTTCAGATGGGCCCGCCCCAACTGCAGACCAATCAGGGCATACAGGGCATGGAACAGCAGGGCGTAGGCATAAAAATAGGCGAACAGGGCCAGGTCGGTGATGCGGGCCACCCCCCGGGCATTGGCAATCATTATTTCAGTGCTGAAGGACGCAATCACCAACAACACGCCACCAGCCGCAATGATAAAAAAGCGCATCCCCAGCCCGGCATAACCGCTGGCCCCCAGAACACAGCCGGACATTCCCAGCGCGGCCGCCGTGACGGAGCCGAAGGAAAAGGCATTCGGCACCAGTTCGACCCCTCCAAAAAAGTAGCGCACCAGCATGTAAGGCAACAAGGAGACCAGCGAGAGCAGGGAGAGGACGGCCTGCACCAGCCACTTTCCACGGACGATTTGCCATCGGGTCAATCCTCCCAGCAGCAGCAATTCGGCATTCCGTCCGTCGGATTCGCCCCGCAGGGAATCCATCAGCCGCAAAGGCATCACCCCCGCCACCACCAGATACACGGCCAGCCAAAACACCCCCGGCTCACCCGCCGCGGCCCGCAGCAGGGCGCTGGCTGCCGTTCCCGGGCGCGATAGCAGATATTCCAGTACCACGGCGGTCAGCACCAGCGCATGCAGCAGCAGAAACGGAATCACAAAACCCCGGGCCCGCAATCCCTGCCGCAGCTCCTTCACCACCATGGCCGGCCAGCGGTCCGCAAAGTCGAGGAGACTGGCGGCAGCAAGGGGAGGTGGCTCCGCAGATGGCATAGAAGTGGAATCCGTTCCTCCACCACCATCACCCGTCAATCCCTGATCCCGCAGGGTTGGCCGTCAGGAACCCTTCCCCCATGGGCCGGACCAGAAATGGCTGTTCAGCCAAAACCTCTGGCTATGGCCGGCGGACCGCCACGTTGTGCGCCTTGATGGCCGCCGCGATTTCC
>JAYUWQ010000406.1:0-1800 GCA_043753485.1 bacterium | reverse complement strand
GTCAGGAAAACGAATCCTTCCAGACCTTCACCACCCGCCACACGCCGGAGGAACTCAAAGCATTCGCCGCCGCCTAGCATCCAGCCGCTTCCGATTCCTGCCGCGCCCGTCTCCCTCACTTTCCCCCATGAGCATCGCCCGCCCCGCCCCGCTTCCTTCCGGCGATGCCCTCCGCACCCTGATCGACGAGCTGATCGAAACCCAACAGACCCTGACGCCGGTTGAAGCCTTTGCCGCGTGGCATGATAAATCCCCTGCCCTGGCCCCGCACTACCGCCGCCTCATTCCCGCCACCAAACCGGGAGCCGGCGAGCAGTATGCCTTCGAAGTCGATGTCAGTGCCTGCACCGGCTGCAAGGCTTGTGTGAGTGCCTGCCACAGCCTGAATGGACTCGATGAAAATGAAACCTGGCGCGATGTCGGCCTGCTACTCGGCGGCACCCGCAAATCGCCGGTACAACGGGTGGTCACCACCGCCTGCCACCACTGTGCCGATCCCGCCTGCGCCAATGGCTGCCCGGTCCTCGCCTACGAAAAGGACGAAGAAACCGGCATCGTGCGCCACCTGGATGACCAGTGCATCGGCTGCCAATACTGCATTCTGAAATGCCCCTACGACGTGCCGAAATACAGCAAGGCGCGGGGTATTGTCAGGAAATGCGACATGTGCATCACCCGTCTCGCCGAAGGCGAAGCGCCCGCCTGCGTCCAAGCCTGCCCCAACGAGGCCATCCGTATCGTCACCGTCAGCCGGAGCAGCCTTTTCGACACCGCCGCCCGGGCGGAACGCCTCACGCCGGACAGCGCTGATTCCTCCTACACCCGCCCTTCCACTGTCTTCACCGGGATCGATTCCACGAGGGAACTGCGGGCGGCAGATGCCGCAGCCGTCGAACCCCAGCACGCCCACTGGCCGCTGGTTGTCATGTTATTCCTCACCCAGACCGCCACCGGTCTCCTGCTCGCCGCGGCCCTGCTGCCGGGCCATCCGCCAGCCCTGCGTCTGGCCGGCGCGATCACCCTGACTTTGGGTGTGATCGCCAGCACCACCCATCTGGGCCAACCGCTCAAGGCCTGGCGCGCCTTCCTAGGATGGCGGAAATCCTGGCTCAGCCGCGAAATTCTCGCCTTCGGAGCGGCCGCTCCGGCCGCCGGTCTGGCAGTGATCGCCCCGGGTCTGGCCGATCTCCTGACGACTCACCTCGCCTCCCTGGCCAGCTCATTCCCCGGTATCATCGCATTCCTCGCTTCACCGGTTTTTCTGACCGCCACCAGCGCCATCGCGGTCCTGACTGCAGCCGTCAGCGTCTTCTGCTCGATCATGGTGTATGCGGACACCCGGCGAGCACTCTGGAAGTTGCCTATCACCACCTTCAGCATGGCAGGCTGCACCCTGACCGTGGCCGCGGCCGCGGCGGAGTTGCTGACGGGTCATCCGCTGCCCGGGGCCGCCACCATTCTGCTGCTGCTCGCCCGCACCGTCGCCGTCTCCCGCTTCACCCACTGCTGGCGGGAGGAAGATCCGCAGTCGCATCCGCACGCCAAATCCGCGCTCCTGATGTATGGTCTGCTCCATCCGTGGTGGCACTGCCGGCTCTTCGCCGCCATGGCCGCGGCCATGCTGATTTTCCCATTTCCCGCCCTGGCTCTGGCCCTGATCCTCCTCTCTGAATTCGCGGAACGCCTCCTCTTCTTCAAAGCGGTGGTCGCCCTGAAAATGCCCGGCATTCCGTAGTCCTGGACCTTCCGCCGGAACTGCCTGATCCTGGTCCCATTCATCCTATTCCTATGCCCCTGCCC
>JAYUWQ010000405.1:0-1800 GCA_043753485.1 bacterium | reverse complement strand
GGCTCCATCAGGCCCACGTCGGCGGGCGGTTGTGAGGTCAGGAAAGGAGACAGTTCCGTCAGGCGTGCCTGGCGGCGCTCATTCAGCAAGCGTTCCTTTTCCCGGTCTACAAACTGTTCCTGTTCCAGAAGGCGTTCCTCCAGTGGCTCGATGAAGTCCTTCACGGCCTTCGCTGCCGCATTGATCCGGCGCGTCTCCCTGGTCATATCCTCCACCATCGCGACGCGCCGTTTCTCCGTTTCGATCCGGATGGCACGCAGGCTCAGGCGGGTATTTCGGGCCAAGGTTTGACCGGCGGTGTCTTCGATGGCTGTGACGGTCAGCGTTTCCGCCGTATGCCGGAGGGCTTGGGCCTTGGCCAGGTAGCCGTTCAGGATTGCCTCCGCATCGGCTCGGGGCATCAGTTCAAGGTCGGGGATTTTAGTGTCAGGTTCGAGTAGTTCGGTTTGCATGGTATTGGTTGGTGGTGTGAAAATCAGCGGGCGTTGAACGGCAGCTTGCAGAGGACAAAGGGTTCGGATTCATTCTGATAGGCCCCCCAAATCCTCCCGATGGCGCGGGCATCATCGGGGTCCGGTGCCTGGGCGATATGCTCATTGAGAGCGGTCAGGAACATTTCCACGCGCCCCATGCCATCCCTGGGAAACACGCGGCGCTGGTAGCCGGCCATGAACTGGTTCATCTCCGGATCGAGCGGCACCCGGATCTTGCGGGCCATCGCCGGGCGCGGCCGGCGGCCGGTGGTGTCAGCTTTCCCTATGACCAGGAAGTCAAAGTTCGAGACCCTCAGGCGGATACCCTGGCTATCCAGCAACATCTCATGGCAATGGGAATACCATCCCGCCTGATCGAAGTATCCGAACTCGTGGCAATCCTTCTCGAATTGAAGCACATGATGCCTCGTCGTTTTCAGATCCGCCAGGCAGTAGCCATGTTTCGGGTCCGGCTTCAGCGGCAGCACATCCGGCTTCCATTTCACCCAGCATTTCCAGATGGGGTGGAACATCACGCCGGAAACTTGGGTCAGAGCGTTTTCCAAGGTCGCTTTGCACAGTGCGGAATCATTGAAAGCCTTGACGATGCCATCCAGTTCCGCCGTCATCTCCTTCAGGCCATCCACACTGACCACAAACTTCCCCGGGTTGGCTGCCTGCACGGCCTCGAATGCCGCCACGGCCTTCTTGGAATCCAGCGCATAGGCTTTGTTGGTCGTGGGGTTGATCGGAATGTCGGCCAGGGCAAACCGCTCGCGCCATGGCTCCTCCGGGGTCAGGATGGCCAGGTCAGTCAGCGTCCCCAGCGCCAGCGCATCCGTCTGCTTCTGGGGCGCCGTCAGCAGCGCATACATTTCCGCCAGGGTCGGACACTTGAGCAGACTGTTGTTGATGGCAGGGAAAGCGCGGTATTCCTCCTCCGTCATGTGGCGGTAGCCCCACTTGGTCACCTCACCGGGCACGGTGAGATCCGGATTGATGATGTCAGGCAGGTTCATGCCGCACTCCTTTCCTTGAGAAGTTGCTTCACGGTCTTGGCTGCCCGGCGCAGGGCCGCTGCATTGCACGCCGTCAGGACGCTTGGCAGATCAGCCTCCGCTTCCATCACATCCGCCCACGACAGGCCGGCCGATTCCAGAGCCCCATTGATCCAGTCCCCGGCCCATGCCATCAGGGCCGGGTGGTCAGGGAAGTCCTGCCACAGAGCCACCATCGCCTTGTCTCCCTCCGCGGCATAGATCCCGATCTTCCCGTCGTGCAGTGGGCTCATGACATCGCACCACATCCCATCCATCAGCCCCTGCCA
>JAYUWQ010000404.1:0-4381 GCA_043753485.1 bacterium | reverse complement strand
AAGGCATTCCTGAACCCGCCGATCCTGCCCTGCCTCCCGACCGCGAGTTCGACCGGCACTGGGCGCTCCACCTGATCCGTCAGGCCATGGAGCGGCTGGCAGCTGAAACCCGGACCGCAGGCCGCGAGGCCCAATGGGAGGCTTTGCAGCCCTTCCTGACCGGGGACTCGGTTCAAGGGGAAATCGCCCGGTTGGCCACCACCCTGGGCGTTCCGGAAGCCACGCTGCGCAGCCAACTGCACCGGTTGAGGCAGCGTTTCCGCTATCACATCAAGACCTGCATCACTCCTACCCTGTCATCCCCGGGCGAAGTCGCGGACGAGATGTCCGCCCTGCTGGCGGCGCTGACGGTTTGAGGCTACTCCGGCAGCAGGCGCACCGCACGGCCGATGAACAGCGGAACGGACGCCGGAATCTCGCCGCCGCCGGGGACGCGGAAGGGGCCTGACAAAACGCCATCCTTGAGGGGCTCGCCGCCGAGGGCAGTGACCAGGGCGTCGATGGCGGTGAGGTTGCCTTTGCGTTGTTGGCCGCGGCCATCCTTGCGGCGGAATTCATAAAAGACGAGCACGGCGACGGCGGCTTTTTCCCCTTCGGCGGCACGCAGGGCGGCGGCGGCGCGATGGATCAGACCACCGAGCAGACTACCGGATTCGGCGGCACTGCGGCCGAGCACGGCTTCGCAAAGCCGCCCGATCCGCTGGGCCCATTGGGAACCGGGGCGGCTGCGTTTCAATTGATCTGAAATTTTTGGACCGAAACCGCCATCCGACCAGGCTTCGATCACCACCGCCCCACGGCCTTCCCGGCCGTTGACGACTCCGAGCAGATCGCAGCGCTGCGAACCGCCGGGCTGATCATCGAGGCGCACCAGATAGCCTGGAATGCCCTGGACAAGGCGGAGCGGACCCAACCCGGAATGAGAGGCGAGGAGCGCCTGCAGTTCGTCAGGAACCAGGGCCTTGCCGGGAACCCGGAAGAGCGCCCTGGCCAGCTCGAACTCCGCTTGGCCGGCTTCCCACTGGGCAGCTTCCGCGGGAGGCGGGGCTTCCTGAAGCCATTCGTCTGCGGACCCCAGGGTCTTGCCGGTCTTCCTGATCAATAATTCACTCACGCGGTCACGTAATCATCCCGCAGCCGCCGCACACAAGCGGGATCAGGATGGATTCCGGATTTCCGCGGCCCCGAAATACGGCTGCAGCGCCGGCGGCAGCGCAATACTCCCATCGGCTTGCTGGTAAGTTTCCACCAGAGCCACGAAAAGCCGCGCCAAGGCCGTGCCGGAACCATTCAGGGTGTGCGGGAAGAGATTCTTCTTCGTTTCCGCATCCTTGTAGCGGAGCTTCATGCGGCGGGATTGATAGTCCCCGAAGTTCGAGCAACTGCTGACTTCCAGATAGGTGCCCTGCCCGGGAGCCCAGACCTCGATATCGTAGGTCTTGGCCGAGCCGAAGCCGATGTCGCCGGTGCATAACTCAATCACCCGGTAGTGCAGGCCCAGCAGCTGCAGCACCCGCTCGGCATTGGCCGTGAGCTTGTTCAACTCTTCCATGCTGTCCTGGGGGAGGCAGATTTTGACCAATTCCACCTTGTCGAACTGGTGCATCCGGATCAGCCCGCGGGTGCCCAGTCCGGCGCTCCCGGCCTCGCGGCGGAAGCAGGGGGTGTAAGCAGTGTAACAAATCGGAAGAGTCGCCGGATCCACGATTTCCTCGCGGTGGAGATTGGTAACCGGGACTTCGGCGGTGGGCAGCAGATAAAGGTTATCCACCTCACAATGATAAAGCTGATCCCCGAATTTCGGAAGGTTGCCGGTGCCGACCAACGCCTCCGGCTTCACCAGCAGCGGCGGAGCGATCTCGGTGTAGCCATGCTGGGTGGTGTGCAGATCCAGCAGGAAATTGATCAGGGCCCGCTCCAGGCGGGCGCCCGCGCCGCGATACACCACGAAGGCGCTGCCGGAGATTTTCACCCCCGCTTCGAAGTCCAGCATCTTCAATTCGGTGCCCAGCGCCACATGGTCCTTCGGTTCGAAGGCCAGGACCGGTTTGGTGCCCCAGACCCGGATCTCCGGATTCTCCTCGGCGCTTTCACCGACCGGACAGGCTTCGTGCGGCAGGTTGGGAATGCTGAGCAGCAGGGTTTCCTGGCGGGCATCGAGATCGGCCGCCTCCTTGTTCAGGGCATCAACCCGGTCCCCGATGGTCCGCATTTCGGCTTCGATGAGGGAAGTGTCCTGACCTTGCTTTTTGGCGGAGCCGATCTCCTTGCTGACGCGGTTGCGTTCGCTTTGGAGGGCTTGCTTTTCGGTCTCGGCCTTGCGGCGGGATTCATCGAGGGAAAGCACTTCGTCCACTAACGTCCACACGTCGCCGCCCCGTTGGCGCAACCGGGTGCGCACGGTTTCTGTCTGTTCCCGGATGAGTCTGATGTCCAGCATAAGGCCGCGAAAGTGCCGCCCCCCACGGGGTCCGGCAAGGCGGTTTTTCCTCAGAGTGGGACCTGCCCCCATCGCGTGGATGTGGCGTCGGCCGTCCTACTCGCTGCGCACGCCGGTTTCCGGCTGCAGCCAGTAAAGCACGGCCATGCGGGCCGCGATGCCATTCTCAACCTGCTGGTTGATGAGGGTGCGCTCGTAAGTCATTACGCCATCCACCAGCTCCACACCGCGGTTCACGGGACCTGGATGCATCACATAAATCCCCTTGTCCCGGATGGTTTTCAGACGGTCATCAGTGACGCCGTAGAGCCGGTGGTATTCGTGAAGGCTGGGGAAAAATTGTTCCTTCTGCCGCTCCATCTGGATACGGAGGAGATAGATGACCTCGGGCTGCCAATCGAAGACTTCGTCAAAAGTGCGGAAGCTTCTCATGTCAGGATGCCGGTCGTCCGGGATGAGGGGACCCGGCCCGAAGACGCCCACGTCCGCGCCGAGCTTCCGCAGGATCATGCTGGTGCTGCGGGCCACCCGGCTGTGCTGGATATCGCCGATGATGGCGACGCGGCGGCCCGCCAGCGGCCCGAGCACTTCCTTCATGGTGAAGGCATCCAGCAACCCCTGGGTGGGATGAGCATGGTGCCCGTCGCCAGCATTGATCACACTGGCTTTGGTGTGTTTGGCTATCAAATTGGGCACTCCGGCGGCGGAATGCCTCACGATGATATAATCCACCTGCATGGCCTGCAGGGTGTCGATGGTGTCGATGATGCTCTCTCCCTTCACCACCGAGGAGGTGGAGACCGTGAAGTTCGTCACATCGGCACTGAGGCGCTTGGCGGCGATTTCAAAGGAGGACCGGGTACGCGTGCTGGGTTCGTAAAAAAGCGTCAGGACGTGCCGCCCCCGCAGCGGCGGCATCTTCTTCACCGACTGCCGGATCAGGTTTTTGAAGGGCAGCGCGGTTTCGAGGAGGAAATTGATCTCCTCCACGCTGAGCGCTTCGATATCGAGCAGGTCTTTGCGTCCTTTCATGATGCGTCGTGTTTATTATCCACCAGAAAAAGCCCGTCCTGTCCATCCTGTTCACGCAGGCGGACCCGCAGATAGGATTCCTTGCCCAGCGGCTGCTTCAGGCCGCAATAGTCGGGCTGGATAGGCAGCTCGCGCCCGCCCCGGTCCACCAAGACTGCCAATTCAATCCGGGCCGGCCGGCCGTATTCAAAAAGCGCATCGATCGCCGCCCGGATGGTGCGCCCGGTGTAGAGCACATCGTCCACCAGGATCACCAGCGAACCCTTCAGTTCGTTGGGCAGTGAGGTCCTGCCAAAGTCCGGCGAGAAGGTGGCCTGCCGGGGATCATCACGGTACAAGGTGATGTCCAACATCCCGGTCTGTACGCCCGGCCTTTCCTCTTCCAGCACTTTCGCCAGCCGTTGCGCCAGCGGCACCCCGCGCCGGTGGATGCCCACCAGCACGAACTTTTCCTTGGGATGGCGTTCGAGAATTTCGTAGGCGAGGCGGTGGATCTTGGTATCGATCTCGCGCGGACTGAGGAGTTGTTGGCCGGAGGTCTCCATGGGGTCAGGAAAAATGGCGGGTGGCGATATCCGTCCGGCGTTGGCTGCCGGGGAAGTCCACCTTCGTAGCTTCGGCATACACCTTGTCGCGCGCCGCTTCGCGGGTTTCCGCCTGGGCCACGATGGCCAGCACGCGCCCGCCGTTGGTTTCAAAGTCACCTGAAGCATTCCGCCGGGTGCCGCAGTGATAGACGCGGACGCCTTCCACCTCGTCGAGACCGGTGATCACATCGCCACTGCGGCTGGTTTCAGGATACCCGGCACTGGCCAGGATGAGGCAGACGCTCCAACCGGGCTTGGGTTCCAGGAGTTGCGGCTGCAGATCACCCTCCGCGGCGTGTTTGATGTATTGGGCCAGATCACC
>JAYUWQ010000403.1:0-1803 GCA_043753485.1 bacterium | reverse complement strand
ATCGCCGCTCGCGTCGGGTACCCACCTCAAATCAGGGCCACTGGTGGTCAGAATGGAATTCTCCTCAGCCTGTTGCATCGGGGCATCGAAGGTGGCCTCCTCGATCAACTTCCATTTAGATTCCCACTCGCTGGTATTAGTTTCGTCCGGCAAAAACCCGTCCGCGAAGGTGCCCAATTCGAAGCGATATGATCCCGTCAACTGGGAGCTATCGGCATCATATAACTCGTCAAAAAGTGCGGTCCCCCAATCAATGCTCCCGGCCAGCAGGGGGCTGGGCAGGACCAAGCCACCGATCACAACGAGCAAGCGTGTTTTCATGTTCAATTCAAATTATGGTAATTCAGGTTTAATTAAATCCAACGAATATTTTCGTGCCCTGAATTATTTTCGGCGTCCTTTCCTCGCGGCGGAGGTTCCGCCGGTTGCACCCCAATCCGGGTCGCACGAACTTGGACGCTATGAATATCACCGGCTTCACTCTTCTGAAATTCCTCCTCAGCGCCGCCGTCATCACCGCCGTCACGGAAGCCGTGAAGCGCAGTGACAAATTGGGTGCCCTCCTCGCCAGCCTCCCGTTTGTCACTGTGCTCTCCATGCTCTGGATCTATCACGAAACCCCGCCGGAGACGCGGCTCGAAAAAGTTTCTACCCATGCCAACCTTGTCTTCTGGTATGTCCTGCCCACCCTGCCGATGTTTGTACTCTTTCCTTGGTTCGCCAAAAACCTCGGCTTCTACGGAGCCCTCGGAGCCAGCGCCGTCCTCACCATCGCCCTCTTCGCCCTCACCCGCTGGATCATGAGCCGCCACGGGGTAGCGCTGTGAATATCGCCGGGATTCACCCTGACAGGCGTGACGTCCGCAGTTCCTGTCCCTAACTTCGTGGGTTTTCATACTGCCCAACCAAAACCCCTGAGAAGATCGCGCGCGTCGCCATTGACACAAGAGGCCGGGCCCCCGGCGGGGTCGTGCATTCGAAGCTAAGCCTTTGACGCGTGCCCCTGGCGCCAAGGACAGGACAAATTCGAAGAATGCCATCCACTTTCCGGCTGGCGAAGACCAGTCCAGGCAGGGTCCGTCCGATTTGCCCGCGCCGATAAAAAAACCTGCGGGACATTTGTCCCGCAGGTTTCGATAAGGCAGTCGCCGACAACGGGCGATGCACGCGGATCCCTTATTTCTTCTTCTCGTTCCATCCGGCTTTTTCGATGATCCCGCCCAAGACGGGTTCCTCCGGAAGGGCGGTGGGGATGACTTTATGTTTGTGGAGATACTTCAAGGCCTCGTGGACTTGGCGGATTTGACCTTTCTTCTGCTCCAAGGCTTCTCCAGACAGATCCTTGACGGACGCGAGGAAGTCGGCGGAGAATTGGGTGGATTCCGCCAGAGCGGCGGCATCCGGGGCATAGACGAGGGATTCCATCAGCTTCATCATTTTGCCGTTACCCTGCTGCTTCGCGGCGTCGGCGCGGAGCATGGCGGCGATGCTGGCTCGCTTGGCGGCGGTCGCTTCCTCGCTCATGTGGCTAACGTCGCCACCTTCGGAGGCGCGGGCCGGGAGCGGCCGATACCAAATATTCCGGTAACGCACGGGGTTGCCGTGATCCTGCAATTTCAGCGGGCCTTTTTCAGGGAAAGCGTGGTCTTTGGACCGGCCTTTGTGGCCGCCGCCGCCTTCCAAGGGAGTGTGGTCCTGAACCAGGACGCCGTTCACGAAAACCGTCAAGTAACCGCTCTCCACCAACTTGCCGTTCTTGAGGACAGGGCGGCGGAAGACGATGTCGTAGACCTGCCACTCGCC
>JAYUWQ010000402.1:0-4385 GCA_043753485.1 bacterium | reverse complement strand
CCAGCGATTTCCCGCGCTGCAGGGTGCCGTCCGCCAGCGTTTTGAGTCCCTGCTTGAGCCGCTCTCCGCTCCCGGTATCGGACAGGCCCAGGGCATCCGTAGCCGCCAGCATGGCAGCGGTCCCGCCGGCGGGGATCGATGCCGCCACTTCCTTGATGGCGCGGCCGGTGAAATCCGCGGTCTGCTGCATCCAGCCGGGTTGTTTCCGGGCCCAGAGTTCCTGCACCAGAGCCGCATGGCTGGCGGGATCCGGATTGTTCTGGCGTTGGGAAATCGAATAATCGCGGATCAGCTGCGCGCGGCCCTCCTCGTTCGCCCATTCCGGGGCTGCGGTGAGAGAGTCGGCCCAGGCTTGGATTTCGGCGGGGTTTGGCATGATAGGGTGCGGAGCGGAACCGGGAAATTAGGCCTTTAGGTTAAAGGCCTATTTTGTGGAATCAGGGAGCAGGTTTCCAGGAGAGGAAAGAAGGACGGGCGGCCGGCGCGGCCGCGGATCCCGCCGGCGCACCTTGCACGCGGAGAGGAATCAACGTGACGCCATCCGGTGCCAGACGGTAGCTCTGCCCGTCCTGCTCGATGATCTTGACCGGCGAAGCTCCCCCGCTCCGGCTGTTCTGCACCGGCACCATGGGAGCCCGGCCCGGGGCGTAGGGGCCGGGGGCTGGCTGCAGAGCGGGCAGCCGGGTCATTTGATTCCCGTTGGCGTCTTCCGGGGCAAGATAGTTACTCCCCTGCACCGGGACATAACGGGGCCCTTGGTTCCGGCGCAACATCTCCGCCGTCATTTCCCGCTCTTTCAGGCCAAGCTCCCGTTCGGTGAGGGCACTACGCTGCGCGCCTTCCGTCGCGCGAAGGCCCAGCTCCTGGGCGCTCAGCTGCAGATTGGCGGCCTGGTAGCCGCCGCGCTGTTCCAGCTCCTGCTGTTGCTGGCCCAGCTGGGCGCCCTTGAATGCCCAGCCCTGCGCGTTCTGCTGCTGTTCCATCTGCTGCAGGACGTGGCCCTTGGCCATGCCCAGCATTTTCTGCTTTCCGGCCAGGTTGGCAGAGGCGAATTTCTCCGGATCCATCAGCGCAGCGGTGTCAGGATACATCTGCTGGAAGAGATCAAACTCCTGGTCGGCAGCTGCAGCGGCGTGGCGCATGGATCCGTATTGCTCGATTCCGCCGGCGATGGTTTTGCCAACGTCGGCGATGGCGCGGCCCATGGCTTCGCCGGTGTCCGGGCCTACGGCCGGATGATACATGTTGGAAGGATTGTAGCCCATGATAGGAAATGGTGAGGGGGTGAATCAAAGCATGAAGGCCAGCAGGGCGGCGGTAGCGACTCCGGAGACCGCCGAAGTGACTCCGGCGGATTTGTTGGCGCTGCGCTGGGCGGCGGCGTTGGCGTTGGTGGCGTCCTGATTCAAAGCGGTGTATTTCGCGGTGTCCTTCCGGTTGATGTCGAATTGATAGCGTTCCTCCCCCATGCGCATGGCGTCCATGCGGGAGGCCTGATTGCCCTGCCCCACGCTGCTGGAAGCTTCCAGATAGTTCCCGAACTGGGTCGGGCCGGACACGCTGCCGGTGGCTTGGCTGCCGCCGCGGCCGTAGATCCGCTGATACGGATCATAGTCCCGCATGGCGGCTTGGCCGGCATTCAGTACATAGCTGTTATCACTGGCGCGGCGCTGCTGGGTGTTGGCGTCGACGCCGGCGGCGAAGTTGCGGCGGTCCGCCTTGCGGGCCTCTCCCATGCTGGCGCGGCTCATGACTTCCGAAATGGCAGCGGCATTCCCCATGCCCAGCCCACGCGCGGAGGAAGCGGCCCGGCTCCCCTGGGTCACGTTGCGGATTTCGTCATCACTCAGCTCCCCGCCTTTCTGCAGTTCCGTCAGGGCCTGGGTGTTGAGTTCGCTCTCGATGGCGCTGGGGCCCACGCCCTTGATCCCGGCCAGCAGGGCGTCCCCACTGGCGGCGATCTCCGGGGAGGCGCCCCGGATGGCATCCCGGATGGTGGTTCCGCTGGCGGTCACGGCGGCGGTTTCCGCGCGGCTGCGGTCCGCCCCGGTCCGGGCTTCCAGTTCCGCAAACTTCGGATTCCATTGACTCTGCGTTTCGTAGAGCGCCGGGTAGGCCTCGCGCATCAGCTGGATGGCATCGCGCCCTTCCGCCAACAGGTTGCGCTGGGGGGCTTCGAATTCGTGTTCCTTGCTCTTCTTGCTGGAAGACTTGGACGAGGATTTTTTGACAGGGGGAGGAGGGGCACCGCGGGGCATGGTGGGGAGAGGTCAGAGGTTAGAGGGCAGAGGTCAGATTACGGATTCCAGATGATGACGATCAGGCCCGGCCGGTCGGTCTGGCCCGCGGCGTCCTTGTAGTAGTCGCCCGTGGAACCGGGGACGATGAGCTGCTGGCCTGCAATCACCGGGGTGCTGCGGACGGTGCCCACGAGGCCGCCGCTGGTGGAGATGGGCCGGGGCCCCGCGCCAGTGTGGCGGTAGCCGGTGCCGCCGCGCGCGGCAAAGCCCAAGGCCGCGCCGCCCAGATAGCCGCCGCCGCCGCCCTGGCCATTGGAAACATAGAAGCCCTTGAAGTCGGTCATACCGCCCTCGCTCCCGGCGTCATTCCCGTTTCCTCCTGCGGTGGCAGTGCTGCCGGGCAAGGTGTAGTTATAGGAAACGCCGCCGCCCCCGCCCGCGAGGAGGAAGCCCCGGGCCGCATCCGTGAAGGCGATCGGAGTGATGCCGGTGAACAGGCCGGACAGCCCGCCCCCGGCGGATCCCAGGGGACTGGCCCCGCCGAAGCCGTAGGCGGAATCGCTGGACCGGAAGACTCCGGGCCCGCCGACCATGGCGGCAAACTGAACGCCGGCCGTGCAGGGGAATTGCCCCCAGCTGTAGCCGCCCACGCCTCCGGGGCGCCCGTAGTTGCTGCTGGCGCCGGCGCCCCAGCAATGGATTTCCATGGTGGTGGCACCCACGGGCACGGTCACAATCTGATCCGTGCCGGTGTAGCTCAGCACCAGCATGGATCCGTCAGGGTCGATCCATTCCGGCACGCCGGCGGTGGCGTTGTAACCGATCACGGCCGGGGTCAGGAGCGCGGCCGGGGCGGGCATCAGGCGCAAGTCTCCATTGCCCATCCGCACGATCACGGCCCCGCCATTCACGCGCTCCGCATCTGTCATCACGGGGATATTGGCAAAGCTGTCAGGGGGCAGGAGCGGGCGGATGAAGGTAGTGGCGGCGCTGGCGCTTTCGAGCTGGGCTTGCGCCACCGTCATGGCGAGGAGGGCGCTGTTGAGAAACGCGGTGCGGATGCCGATGTAAAAGCCGGACTGCACGGTGTAGTCCCCGGCATCGAAGGTCATGGTGACCCGGGTCCACTCGCCCGATGGGCAGGTGACGGCGCTGCCGCTGTGCGTCAGGGTGGCAGCGGTGGCGCGCTCATTCGGCGTCTCGGCGGCCAGCATCACCGGGGTGACGGTGGCGACGGTGCCCTCGGGATTGTAAACGTAGATCGAGAACGTGAGAAACCCTTGGCGCAGGCTGCCCGCGATGGCGCTGGGCACCCAGGTCAGGTAGTCCGTGCTGGTGACGCCGGTGCCCCCCACCAAGGTGACGCCCCAGGTGCTGTGGCTGTCCGGCGCTTCCTCGGTGCGGCGCACGGTGATGGTGCCGCCGGTGGGCCGGGCGAACCATTCCAGGGCATTTTCCGTCAGGACACCCGCCGGGCAGGCGAGCCCCTCCGGCTGTTTCCAGTCTTCCCACCAGAAGTTGCAGCGCCGCAGGAAATTGCGACCGCGCACGGCATCCGCCATCTCATCCGTGAGGGCGGGCACGTCCAGATAGTCCGGGGTGATGGTCCCGGCAGGGAGCAGCCGCACCAGCGGGGTGGCGGTGGCGTTGAGATTGGTGGGGTTGGCCACGGTGCCAGTGGACCAGGTGACGCCGGGGGTGACGGTGAGGGTAATCATTTGGGGAAGGGGAGCGTTGAGGGTTGAATGTGGAGGGTTGAGAGTAGGGCGGCTGGAAGGGTGTTTCTCTCAACTCTCAACTATCAACTCTCAACATGAATGGGGGTTCAGTTCCTTCTCGTCAGGTTGTTCTTTTCGCCGAGGCCATCGGCGGAGACGGCTTTCAGGACGAATCCGCCCTGACGGTTTTCGAAGGTGAAGGCGATCCAGCGCACTTCCGCCCGGACTGGCCAGCCCTGCAGGTAGTGTTGGCGGGCCAGGAGGGGCAGGCCGCTTTGCACCTGGGTGCCATCGCCGGCGGTCCAGCTGTAGTCTTCCCGCCAGGGGTTGGAAAAGGTGTCCGTGGCATTCGTCAGGTTGAAGGCCGGGAAGCCGTGCCGGGTGTATTTGGTCCGGGAGTAGCTGCGCCAGTTGGACAGCACGCGTC
>JAYUWQ010000401.1:0-4398 GCA_043753485.1 bacterium | reverse complement strand
GGTGGAAAATTCATTGACCTGCTGTGCCACCGGTGGAGCGGCGGGAGCACCATCCTTCGATTTAGGGGGCGCAGGCTGCATGGTGGTGGCTCCACCTTCGACCTTGAGATTCCAAGCCTCATCCTTCCGCTTCTGCGCGAGGGCCTTGTTCATTTCCCCCAACAGCTTGGCGTTCTTTTTGTATAACACGACGCTGTAGACGGCTTGATTCAAGGAGTCACAGAGGCGGGCATCGATCGGATACTCTGCCGCCTGGCCGGTCAAGGCCACCGCCTGGGCCACGCTGGGACCACCGGGCTGGTTGGGGCTGAGCGCCTTCATCGCCTTCAGCAGGAGGTCGCGGTAGGCCTGGTCTTCCGCCGACAAGGCCGGCGGGGCAGCGAGGTATTTTTCAAACCGGGCGCGGAACAACCGCTGGTCACCGATATTCCAATTTTGTCCATTCCAGCTCACGATCTCCGACCCTGGATTCAGCATGGGCAATTCCTGACCGAACACCGGTTTGGCAGGAGCCCCGGGAGCGCCGCCCCCCGGGGAGCTGGTGCCCGGCGCGGCCGGAGGGGCGGTACCGGGGCCATCAAAGACCTGGGCCGGGCTCAGGGAGGCGGCACAACAAAACAAAGTGGGCAGAACCAGCAGGAGTTTCATGGGAAAAAAGAGGGCAACAGGCAGGAGCAGCAGAGGGACAGAAGTGAGTAATCCTCACGCTTTTTTGATTTCGACGGCACGCAGCAGGCCATCCTGATCGACCTCCACGAGGATGCGGAATTCCTGGCCGGTCTGGATATTCAAACTGCCAAACGAAGCGGGCACGAGGAGGCCTACTTCGCAGGGCTCGGTCAGAGCGGCGTCGGTGACACTCAGGGCAAAAAGCCGGGTGCGGTCCGTCCCGAAACGCAATTGCTCAGTGATGCGGCCCTGGACCAGATAACGATTGCCCCGCAGCCCGAAGAAGTTGTCGAGAAACTCCCGCGCGGGAAAGGGTTGGCTGCCGGCCGCGAAATCCTCGGTGCCGGGGCGGCGCACGTAGGCAATAAGACCGCCGGCCAACAACAGGGCAGCCAGACCAATGAGGGTGGGACGAAGCGGAAAACCAGTGCTGCGGCGGCGGGCCATATTAGGGGGAAAAGGGGAAGGGAAACCTCGACAGTGTAAGGAGCCGGTTGCCAGGAAACAACCCGAATCCCATCAGGAAATCCCCTTCCTCTGCCGGGGCCGGCCGGAGTGCTCCGGCCGGTGGTTCACCCGCTGATTCCTGATCGACAGCCGCCATCTTCCGTTTCATGTTGGCCGCATTCCAGCGGGGCCCGGCTCCGCTGATCCCCAACTTCATTCCATCCCGTCATGCTGTCCCTCCGCCCTCTCCTCGTTGTTGCCTCCAGCGTCCTTGCCCTCGTCTCCTGCCAGACCACCCCGCCCGCCCAGCCCGACCGCTTCCCGGATGCCGATACCAACAAGGACGGCCTGCTGAACGGCACTGAAATCAACAATTATTTCGTATCCGGCATCTTCACGGAGCGGGATACCAACCACGACGGGGTGATCACCAAGGCCGAGTGGAATCCGGAGATGGATGCTGCCGAAGGCAAGCTGTTCGACGCCCGCGACCCCAACAAGGATGGCAAGGTCACCCTCGCTGAAGCCGAGGCCTACGCGATCAAGGCCGGGACTTACAGCAGCGTCCTCAAGGAAGCCGACACCAACAAGGATGGTTCCGTCAGCCGCGAGGAAGCCAAAGCTTATTACGCCTCCAAGGAAGGCCCGGCGCGGTAAGGCGTGCCCTGCTGCACCGTCTGCCTGAAATCGAAAACGGTTAGCCGGTGGGCGGGGCCGGGAGCCGGCGATTCATCCATGGCCCATGAGCAATGGGGATTAACGTGCCTGTGCGGAGCGCAATTGTTCATGATTCACTGGTGAACAAAGGTGAATATTCAAGGTGACGGACTCGAAAATGAGGGTTATTTCATTTTCGAAATTGTATGCCTGCCCCGGATTGTGATGATGTGACTGGAGCCCCGCGGCCCCTAAAAAGGAGGATGACCTTGGGAATGGTTCTCGGTTTATCCACCGTCCTGGGACTGGGTCTGGTGGCTTGGGTAAAGCTCAGCCCCCGAAAAACAGCTCCTCCGCCGGAGAAAGAATCCGCGGTGCCGGCCGGAGAATCGGCCTACCTCCGCCAAAAGGTGGAGCGGCTGACCGGAGGGCATACCCGGGTGGTCTGGGCGCGGGACTTCGGCAAGGGGAAGGACACTTTCGCCAATGGGCCGGAATTGCAGTTGATGGGACTGGATACGCGGGAGCCCGACGGGGAACGCCAATTGGTGCCCGGACGCGGGAATTTCTCCCGCCCGCTGCTGTCTCCCGATGGGTCGACGGTGATCTTCAGCCGCCGGGAGGCGACCGGCCAGGGGGATGGGGCCAAGTGGCAGTCCAGCATCCATGCGGTGGCTTGGCAGGGCGGACCGCCCCGCCGGTTGCGCGACGGTTATGCGGTGGACGCATGGCGGGATCCTGACACGGGACAAATCTGGATCTATGCTCTGACCACTCTGCGGGATGGGATCGGAGCGAATCCTGAAGGATACCGCCTGTTCCGTTTCCGGGCCGATGATCCCGGATCGGGGGAAGAGGTGATCTGGGAGCACGGCCTGATCAATGGGGACAATCTCCAATTGAACCGAGCCGGCACGGCGGCCAGCGGGCTGATCCCGTGGCCCAATGCAGGGACGTTTGATTTCACGTCAGGACGGTTCATCCGGTATCGCAATGGCTGCTGGCCCTCCCTGGCGCCGGATGACTCCGGGGTGATGTGGGTCTTCGATGGAACCCATGAGAATCTGCGCCTGTTCCTGCCGGGTGTGGAAGGCAACTGGCGGGTGCCAATGAAATCCGTGGAGCCCCTGAAAGGCAAGGCCGCCTATCATCCCCGGTGGTCCAATGATCCACGGATCATCAGCTTCACCGGCCCCCATCCCGTGAAGGTGGCGGAAGGAAGCGGCAAGGTTTCGGTGATGCTCGCCCGCTTCAACGCCAGCCTGACCGGATTGGAGGAATCGATGAGCCTGCGGAATGCCAGCGGGGAGCCGGATTGTTATCCGGATGTGTGGGTCGCGGGAGGGGAGCAGGTCAATCTGGCGGCTGGAAAGCTCGGATCGAAACGCGTCCAGGAATTGGCCGCGATGCCCCGGGCCGCCGCCGCTGCGTGGGAGGCGGCGCCGGAAGGATTGTGTTTTGTCTGGGAACGCTCCACCGCAAACAACCAGATTTCCGCCGCCCCACGGGAGTGCAGCGTAACTCCGCAACGGCATGCGAGGTATGGTCCGCAGTTTGATCTCCTGACCGAAGGCGGCGCCTTTGTGGTGGATGAGGCCTCCGCGGCGGAAATCCGGGAGGCGGTGCACCGCGGGGTTTGGTCGGTGGAACTGGCAGTAACTCCCCTCGCCCCGGGGAATCCCCAGCCCCAGGTGATCTTCCGGGCGGGTCCCGCCCTGGAGTTGCAGCAGAGCCAGGTGGATTTTATCATCAGGACAGGCCACCGGGACTGGGTGGTGGGGGCGGGCCTGTCCGCTGGCAGGAGTACCCATCTGGTGCTGGGCAACCCCATCGCCCCGGACGGCCCCCCGGTGGTCTGGATGAACGGTCAGGCGCAGGATGTGGTTCCCCTCGCAGAAGAAGTCCGTGATGCCCTGCCCCCTGCGGCCGGAACAGAAGTGCAGTTTGGTTCGCGCGCCGATGCCTCGGCAGCCTGGGCGGGGCGGTTGGAATGCCTCGCGTTCCATGCCCGGCCCCTGAATCCAGCCGTGGCAGCAGGACACGCCGCGTGGTGGAAGGAGCGGCTGGCCAGAATGGTGCCGCTGGCCCGTACCGTGGTGCGGGCCAGGCTGACGGAAGCCAGCCCGCGGGCGACGCCGGATTCCATTGGCGCCTATCGCCGGTCGTGGACTTCCGCGGTGTATGAGAAAACCGCGCTCATTTACGGACCCGACCCCGGGCCGGTGTTTGGCGTGGCGCACTGGACGCTGCTGGACCGCACCCTTCTAACCGGACCGCCGGGTGCTCCCGGGGAGGAGCGGGAGTTGATCCTCGAAGCGATGGCCGACCATCCTGAAATGGATAGCGAACACGGCTCCGAGGAAATCCTCGCCGGGGATCAGCGGCTTTTCCTTGATATGGCTCCGCCGGGGCAGTAAGGGAAGATCAGTTGGCTGGAGGCACCACGGCCGCCGGGGCCGGATCGGCGGGAGCGGCCTCCGGTTTTTGCAATTCGAGTCCGGCAGCCTTGCGGGCTTTTTGGGACTCTTCCGTTTCGAAGATGATCTGCTGGAGCACGCCATGCTTGAAGATGTGATGGGTCTTGAGTTTACCCTCGGGATCCCATTCCTTGAAGTCGCCGTGCCA
>JAYUWQ010000400.1:0-4399 GCA_043753485.1 bacterium | reverse complement strand
GGCAAATCATCAACTCTGTCGTCCCCTACTGTGCCATCTGGGCGCTGATGGCTTGGAGTATGGGCGGCCCTTATTGGATCACCCTGTTGCTGGCCATTCTGAATGGCCTCTTCGTGGTCCGCATCTTCATCATTTTCCACGACTGTGGCCATGGCTCCTTCTTCAAGAGCAAGAAGCTCAATGATATCACCGGCTTTATCACCGGAGTCCTCACCTTCACTCCTTATTTCCACTGGCGCTGGGAGCACTCGCTGCATCACGCCTCGTGTGGTGATCTTGAGCGTCGGGGAGTCGGAGATATTTGGACGATGACGATAAAGGAATATCTGGCAGCCAGCCCGGGTAAAAAGTTCGTTTACCGGGTTTCGCGGAACCCTGTGGTCCTCTTCCTGATTGCCCCGGTTTTGCTGTTCATGATCTATCAGCGTTTCCCCAACAAAAAGGCCAGTAAGCGCGAGAAGCATTCCGTGTATTGGATGAATGCGGCCATTTTCGCCCTCGCCGCTCTCCTGATCTGGGCGGTGGGCTTCAAACACTGGCTGATGATCCAAGTGCCCATTACCATGGCTGCAGGAGCCTTCGGGGTGTGGATGTTTTATGTGCAGCACCAATATGAAGACGTGTATTGGGAACACCACGAAGAATGGGACTACACCGCCGCCGCCCTGAACGGCAGTTCCTTTTACAAGCTTCCGCGTATCCTCCAGTGGTTCACCGGAAACATCGGCTTCCACCACATCCACCACCTCAGCCCGCGCATCCCTAATTACAATCTGGAAGCCTGCCACAACTCCCACGAGATCTTCAAATCGGTGAAACCCATCACGTTCATCTCCAGCCTCCGCACCATAGGCCTGCGCCTTTGGGACGAGGAGAACCGCCGCCTCGTTGGCTTCGGTTACCTCCGCAAACTGCAACCGCAGCAGGCCTGAGCCATCCCCGCCGCCATCCGGTCTTTTGCTGCCCCGTTCCCATCGTCCTTCAGGACAAGGGAACGGGGCTTTTTGTTGGCCCCCAGGGATGCTTCCGGTCCGCGCCATGAGATAGAGGACTAATTCATCATCTCCATTGCGGGCGCTTCGGCTTCGGCGGGACGCCGGTTTTCCTCAGGCCTGACCACCACTTGTCCCGGTCGATTGAATCACGGCCAACAAACCCAGCATTCCTGCACAAAGCGGTCCGGACAAACAAAGAGTCACACCCTGGCGCACAAAATGTAATGTTGCTCCCAAGCCGCACCCTTCAATTCACCAATACGTGGTTTTGAACAAAAGCTCCGGAGGTAGGGATCGAACCTACGACCTAATGGTTAACAGCCACCCGCTCTGCCGCTGAGCTACTCCGGATTGTCGTTCCGCAGGGATGCTGCGGAGGAGTGGCGAGTATGGCTTTACTGCTGGTGAATGCAACAGGTTTTTGCAGCTTCATTCGCAGCCTCCAGTTCACGGCAGCCGTCCCGGAGTGATTTCCCGCAGCACGGGTCCGGAAGCAGCGCACCTCCGGTCACGGTCTTCAACCCTCTTCCAAAAACTTGCAATGAGCGCAGGCTTGAGAAGCATCCGCCCCTCCCAGAGCCTCCTGCAAAAGCCACTTCACTCCGTTAAGTCACGGTAGTGATGCTCCCTCGCCGTAGCCTTCAGGCTTATGGATTTCAGGGAAGAATGGATCCTCCCACTTTGCCTCATCGCTGCATTTGAGAAGCATGAACCACTGAAATCCAGCATTTTTCCTCAGTGTCAGCCACTCCTGCTGAAGTGGCGACCCCTACGAGAATCGAACTCGTATTACATCCGTGAAAGGGACGTGTCCTAACCGTTAGACGAAAGGGTCAATGGGAAAACACAGCGTGCGCTGCGGGTCATCAGAGTGGGCAGGAAGCGGCTTGGCGCAAGTGGATTTTGGTCTTTTCAGGTAAAAAATTTCAGGCTTCGGGGGATGGGAGGGGGAGACCCTTGGCCTGAAGGTGGGCGAGGACCTGTGAAACGACTTCTTCGAGGCTGAGGACCGTGCTGTCGATGACGAGCGCATCTTCGGCGATTTTGAGCGGAGCCGTCTTCCGGGTCGAGTCCTGTTTGTCGCGGCTGAGGGGGGAATCGGTTTCGCCCTGGGCGTGGCGGCGGCTGAGGCGGACTGATTCGCTGGCGTCGATGTAGAACTTATAGGGTGTCTCCGGGAAGACCACGCTGCCGATGTCCCGGCCTTCCATGATGAGGCTGCGGCCGTCGGCCATGCGGCGGAGGAGGGCAGTCAGGATATCGCGGACTTCAGCCACACTGGAGACGGTGGAGACGCTGGCGGCTACGGCGGCATCGCGCAGGTGGACCCCGGGGTCGAGGCCATTGACGAGGATCTTGAAGCTGGAGCCGGCCGGGGTGCAGTCGAGCTGAAGGGTGCGCGCGGCGGCAGCGGTGGCCGAAGGATCGGTGGGGTCGGCTCCCGATTCCAGGATGGCCCAGGTGGCGGCCCGGTAAAGGGCTCCGCTATTCACGTGGGAGCAGTGGAGGCGGCGGGCAAGGAGCTTGGAAACGCTGCTTTTTCCGGAGGCGGCGGGGCCATCGATGGCAATGACAAAGGAATCCGGCATGAGGTTAGGCTTGAACGGACAAGGAGCCGGGCGGACGGTCAATGACCGGGGTGAGTCCGGAGCCGGTGACCTGCTTGGATTGGAAGAGGCGCAGGTGGTCGGCAAAGCCAGGGTAGGAGGTATCCACACACTCCACCCCGGAGATGATGGACTCGCCTTCGGAGAAGAGGCCCGCGATGGCGAAAGCCATGGCGATACGGTGGTCCCCGAAGCTGGGAACCCTGCCTGCGGTGAGGAGCTGGCCACCGGAGCCGGTGATTTCCATGCCATCGTGGAGTTCCTTCACCTCGACGCCAAATTGCTTCAGATTTTCCACCACCGCTGAGATGCGGTCGGTTTCCTTGACCCGGAGTTCCTTGGCATCGCGGATGATGGTTTTGCCATGGGCCAGCGCGGCGGCGACGGCAAGGATTGGCAGTTCATCAATCACATTGGGGATTTCCGCGCCCTCAATAATGGTGCCTTTCAGCCCGCCGCCCCGGATGGTGAGGGTGCCGCAGGGTTCGCCACCGTCGGCTCCCGTCAGGACGTCTTCGGCGATTTGCGCGCCCATGCGGAGGAGGACCTTGGTGATGCCGGTACGGGTTTTATTCAGGCCGACGCCTTTGATGAGGAGTTCCGAACCGGGCTGGATGGCCGCAGCGACCAGCCAGAAAGCCGCGCTGGAGATGTCGCCGGGGACATGGAAGTCCCGGCTTTCCGGCACCTGACCGCCGTAGATGGAGATGGACTTGCCCTCGCGCACCGTTTTCACGCGGAAGTGGCGCAGCATGGTTTCGGTGTGATTCCGGGTGAGTTCGGGCTCGATCACGGTGGTCTTGCCGTCTGCGTAGAGCCCGGCCAGCAGGATGGCGCTTTTCACCTGGGCACTGGCCATGGGCAAGGTGTAGGTGATGGCCTTCAGGACCGGCTTGCCATGAACCGTCAGGGGCGGGGTTTCCTTCGGGCCGGTGGCTTCAAAGGTGGCTCCCATCAGGGAAAGTGGCTCCGTGACCCGCTTCATGGGGCGTTTGCTGAGGGACTCGTCGCCGGTCATCACGCTGGTGAAATCCTGACCGGACAAAATCCCTGCCAGCAGACGCATAGTGGTGCCGGAATTCCCGCAATCGACCGGGCCGGCCGGGGCCGCCAGTTTGAGTCCCCTGCCGTCGACGATGACCCGGTGGGGTCCGTGGCCATCTTCGCTCGGGGTCCATGCGGAATCGTCCTCGTTAAGAAACTGGATGGACACGCCCATGGCGCGAAAAGCGGCGGCGGTGCTCAGGCAGTCGCCGCTGGGTAGGAATCCCGTGATGGTGCAGGGGCCATTCGACAAGGAAGCGAACATGATGGCCCGGTGCGAGATGCTTTTATCCCCGGGCACAGTGAGTTCAGTGGCAATCGGGCGGGCTTTTTTGACTCGGAATTCGGACATGCGGATGTGGGGAAAATCGAAAGAGGGGTTTCGGACCGGTGGAGGGTCAGGAATAACGGGTGGCGCGCAGATCCCGCGCCTCCTCCAGCCGTGAGAGCAACAGGTCTTCGTCCGCTTTCTGGAGGATTTCAAGCAGTTCGCCGGTGACCTGGTGGAGATCCGTGAGGGCCGGCAGGATGGCTTGGCGGTTTTCCAGGAGAATTTCACGCCACATCGAAGGCAGGCCCGAAGCCACGCGGGTGGTATCCCGCAGGCCACCGGCCGCAAATTCAGCCATGGAGGCGTCGGGTTTAAAAGCGGCCAGGGTCGCGGCCACCGCCGCGAGGTGGGGCAGATGGCTGATCCGGGCGACCACTTCATCGTGCCGGTCGGCAGCCATGTGGGCGGTGCGGCAGCCGAGC
>JAYUWQ010000399.1:0-1809 GCA_043753485.1 bacterium | reverse complement strand
CAGCATCGGGGTCAGAGTCAGGGAGACCACGCCGGAGACCAGAATGGCCACCCCGATGGTGATGGCAAACTCCTTGAAGAGACGGCCCAGAATCCCTCCCATGAACAGCACCGGCAGGAACACCGCCGCGAGGGAGATGGTCATGGAGACGACGGTGAAGGCGATCTCCCGCGAGCCTTTCAGGGCGGCTTCCATGGCGGTGGCGCCTTTTTCCATGTGGCGTACAATGTTCTCGAGCACCACGATGGCATCATCCACCACAAAACCGACGCACAGGGTCAGGGCCATCAGGGACAGGTTGTTCAGGCTGAAATCCAGCAGATACATCACGCAGAAGGTGCTGATGACGGACAGCGGGATGGCGATGCTGGGAATGATGGTCGCAGAAGCGCGGCGGAGGAACAGGAAGATGACCATAACCACGAGCGCGACGCTCAGCAGGAGGGTGAGCTGCACGTCATGCACGGACTCGCGGATGGGCTCGGAACGGTCGATATGAAGGTCGAGGCTGACCCCGGCGGGGAGTTGCCGCTGGATGTCAGGGAGGAGCTTTTTAATGGCGTCCACCACGGCCACGGTATTGGTGCCCGGTTGGCGGTCGATGGCCATGGCGAGGGAACGGGAATTCCCATACCAGTTGGCGCCCTTGTCGTTTTCGATGCTGTCGGAGACGAGGGCGACATCTTCGAGGCGCACCGGGGAGCCATCGCGGTAGGCGACAATCAGGGCGCGGAAGGCGGTCGCGTTGAGAAGCTGGCCACTGGATTCGATGGTGAAGGTCTGCTCCTTGCCATCCAGGGTGCCGGTGGGCAGATTGCTATTACCGGTATCGAGCGCCGTGCGCAGGTCGTCCATGGTGAGGGACCGGGCGGCCAGCGCGACCGGATTCACCTGCACCCGGACCGCGTATTTTTGGGAGCCGTAAACATTGACCTGGGCGACGCCCTGGATGGTGGAGAGGCGGGGAGCGACGATGTTCTGGGCATACTCGTCCACCTTGGACAGGGGGATGGTGTCGGAAGTGAGGACCAGAAAGAGAATCGGGGCGTCGGCGGGATTGCTTTTGCGGAACGAGGGCGGGCTGGGGAGGTCCGGCGGCAAGCGGCGCTGGGCGGAAGAGATGGCCGATTGGACATCGAGGGCCGCATCATCAATGTGCCGCGAGAGATCGAACTGGATCGTGATGCTGGTCCGGCCGAGGGCGCTGGACGAAGTCATGGAATCGATACCCGGGATGCTGCTGAAGGCTTTTTCCAGCGGCGTGGCCACCGAGGAAGCCATCGTTTCCGGGCTGGCACCCGGCAGGCTGGCGGAGACGGAGATGGTGGGAAAATCGACGTTGGGGAGATCACTCACCGGCAGCCGGAAATAGGCGAGCAGGCCGAAGACGAGCAGGGCCAGCATGACCAGAGTGGTTGTGACCGGCCGGCGGATGCTGATTTCAGGAATGCTCATGGCCGGGCGGAGGTGACGGGGGTGGCAGCGGCGGATGGCAGCGGGGGCGGGTTGTTTTTCACCTCCATCAGCGCCCCGGCACGGAGCAGATGCTGCCCCTCGATGACAACTTCGTCCCCCTCCTTCAGGCCTTCGAGAACGAGGGCGGTGCTCTCGAAGATGCGGTCGATTTTCAACTGGCGCATTTCGGCGGTGTGGTTGGATCCTATCACGTAGACGTAGGGGCCAGCCTGGCCGGTCTGGACACTCCGGGCCGGGACCGTGAGGGCGTCCTTCGTTTCGGTGAGACGGAGGCGGACATCAGTGAACTGCCCGGGCCAGAGGATTTGTTTTTCGTTGGGGAACAGGGCGCGG
>JAYUWQ010000398.1:0-1811 GCA_043753485.1 bacterium | reverse complement strand
GCTTGGTTCCGGTGGCATCCGGGAGCGGCGGCAAATTTAATGACCGGACGGTGATGAAAAGGGAGAGCGGGGACCGTGATATTTGGTGCGCTCCCATCCAACAATCATTTCATGAAACGATCCCTCCGCATTTTTCTCCTCGCCTGCTGCTGCCTGCCCGTCCTGACGTGTCAGGCCGCGGACCTGCCTTCCGCGATTCTCCTCTGGCCCGGCGGGGCTCCCGGATCTGAAGCGCGTGCGGCCGAGATGGAAAAAACGGATGCCCCCAATCCCGGGGTCTGCAATGTCACCAACGTCCACAATCCTTCCCTCACTCCCTATCTGCCGGCGCCGGACAAGGCCACCGGAGCGGCGATTCTGATCGCGCCCGGGGGAGGGCATCAGAAACTTTGTCTGGGGCACGAAGGTTATTCCCTGGGGGAATGGCTGGCCCAGCATGGCATTGCGGCTTTTGTCCTGAAATACCGGCTCGCCCGCGAACCCGGCTCGGTCTATACCGTGGATGAACACGCCATGGCCGATACCCGCCGGGCGCTCCGCCTGATCCGGCAAAATGCCACCACCTGGCGGGTCCAGCCGGACCGGGTCGGGGTGATGGGATTTTCCGCCGGGGGTGAACTCGCCGCTCTTGCCGCCATGGCCTCCGATCCTGGCCAACCTGCCGCTACCGACCCGGTCGAACGCCAGAGCAGCCGCCCTGATTTCCAGGTCCTGATCTATCCCGGGAGTTCGAAGCGCTTCACCGTCGCGGCGGGAATGCCCCCGGCTTTCATCGCCTGCGGGGCCGATGACCGACCTGACATCTCCGAAGGCATGGCCGCCCTCTATCTGAAATACAAGGAAGCCAAAGTCCCTGCCGAACTTCACATCTACGCCAATACCGGCCACGGTTTCGGTTATCGGCCGGAAAACACCAGCCCGGCCGGAGCATGGCCGCTCCGTCTGGAAGAATGGCTGGGCCATTTGAAGTTCCTCAAATAGGCTGGAACCATGGAACCAGGGTCATCCCTTTTGTTTCAAGGTAAAGGGCTCCGCCGGCGGGCGGAAGCATGCTTTGTCAGGAGGCGCGGTCAGCGTTGGCCACGGACGCTGGCGACGACTTCCTCCATGGCGCTTTGTTGGCGTTCGATGGACTCGACCAACTTGGCCTGGACGCGGAAGCGTTCCAGATTGTGCTCCGGATGCCGGGTTTTGAAATAGAGGTCGCCGTTGAGATAATCCGTGAGGAACCGGAGGCCGGTTTCAAAAGTGATGAGTTTGCCGGAAAAGGCGAGGTGGTCGATCTCGGCATCAGTCAGGAAACTCCGGGCACTGGCGAGGTAGCCGCGGACAAGCGCTTCGAACATGGGCAGGCGCATTTGCACCAGACTGGTGTCCTGCTCGTCTTCTGCGGTGGAAATGGCAGTGGTGCGGACCAGATCCCCGAAGTCATAGAGCACGAGGCCGGGCATGACCGTATCCAGATCCATCACACAGATGCCCTCACCGGTGTGGTGATCAATCATGACATTGTTGATCTTGGTGTCGTTGTGGGTGATGCGCTCGGGCAGCAGTCCGCTGGCGTGACCGTCCAGCAGGCGGTCCACCATGGATTCATGGCCGCGGCACCAATCCAGCGCCTCCTCGATCTGGCCGCGCCGTCCGGCCCGGTTTTCCTCCGCCGCCAGCATGAGGGTATCGTAGCGGCTGCGGGTGTGGTGGAAGTCGGGAATGGTATCCGCGAGGCGGGGGAGGGGCAGGTCGGCCAGCAGGTGCTGGAAATGGCCGAAGGATTTGGCGGCTTCCTCAGCGAGGGCGGTACTGTTGACGTG
>JAYUWQ010000397.1:0-4406 GCA_043753485.1 bacterium | reverse complement strand
GCAGCTACCTTGCGGCGGCCGGACCCGAGCGCCTGCCGGTGGCGGTCGGGGTGGTCAGTGTGGCTCCGCGGAACATGGATGAATCCCACAAAGGATTCCTCGGGATTTCCCTCGAAAATGAAGAAGGCAATCTCCGGATCCGGGAAGTCGGGGCGGACAGTGCTGCCTCCGAAGCCGGACTCCTCAAGAATGACGTGCTCATTTCCATCAACGGGCAGTCCATCAATACCGTCTCCGATTTCATCCAGAAAATCGCCACCCATAAACCCTACGATACCGTCAAGGTGCTGATCCGCCGGGGCCAGGAAGACAAGGAACTCAGCGCCACCCTGCGCCGCCGGGAGGAAAATCACGTCGGCCTGATTGAGGATGCGAGAAACCTGATGAGCGGCGCGCTCAGCCGGAACCGCAGCGGTTACCCGGCCGCCCTGCAGCACGACATGTTCCTTGAACCCGCCGAGTGCGGGGGGCCGGTGATTGATCTGGCCGGCCACGTGGTCGGCATCAACATCGCCCGATCCGGCCGGATCGAATGTTTTGCCATCCCCTCTGCCACCATCGTCGAACTCCTTAAAAAAGTGGAGACCGGAAAATTCGCCCGGCCTGAACTGGACGACCTCCGCAATGAAGTCAAAAACGCCGAAGCACTGCTGGAAAGAGTCCGCAAGGACACTGACCGGCTGAAGTCCCAGTTAAAGGATGCGGAGGGGAATTGATGGGTGCCCAGCGAATCCCCTGAGCATCCCTGTCACCATCATGAACCGTGATTTTGTCGAATTCCAACTGACTGAAGCGTCCCTGCATCTTCAGGACTTGGTTTTGAAATTCCGGAATGGGACGATCGGAGAAGATGACGAACCTTGCCTTGCTGTTTCGTTGGGTCATGTGTTGGGCCATCTCTGCATGGCGTGGAATGCGAAACACCAATCGATCGAAGATGTGGCGTCCGTGTCGCAGGATGAATTTGGGCGTCTGTGCAATACGGTGCCCAATTTTCTGGGGGACAAGATCCTGGGCGATTTCGCGGTCTAGCACTTTCTGCAGGCCTGCTGGGTTGCTTATGATCCGCGATCTTTTACAGATTTCCTACCCATGACCTCCGCCATCATCGTCGCCGCCGGAAGCGGCACCCGCATGGGTTTCGACAAACTGCTGGCCAGCCTCGGTGGGGCTCCGGTGATCCTCCACACCCTGCGGGCGTTTCAGACCTGTCCGGAGGTGGATGAAATCGTGGTCGTGGCCTCCCCGGACCGGCAGGAGGTGATCCAGCGGCTGGCGGATGATGCGGGGCTCACCAAGCTGCGGGCGTTTGTGCCTGGCGGGGCGGAGCGGCACCTCTCGGTCTGGGCGGGCATTCAGGCGGTGGCGCCCGATTGTGATTATGTGGCGGTGCACGATGGGGCGCGGCCGCTGATTCATCCATCCCAGATCAGCCGGTGTCTCGCCAAGGCCCGCGAGACCGGTGCGGCGGCCAGTGCGCGTCCGGTTTCCGAAACCCTGAAGCGGGCCGACGGGTCGGGCCGGGTCTGCGGCAGCGTGGACCGGGCCGGCCTGTGGATCATGGAAACCCCGCAGGTGTTTGCCCGCCCGCTGCTGGTCCAAGCCTACGAGGCGGTGTTGCGGGAGGGCTTGCTGGTCACTGATGAAGTCTCCGCCCTGGAGGGGTTGGGACATCCTGTTTGGCTGGTGGACAATCCCACGCCGAATCCCAAAATCACCTGGCCGCCCGATCTGGCGGTGGCGGAGCGGCTGCTGCCCGTGGACTGAGGAGGCACCCTGGGCCGTGCGGAAGTTTTGGTTTCGGACTGGCCGGGGGGCGTTTTTATGTTAAATTTGTAGTATTCATGACCAAATACCATTTGTTCAATTTGCCATACGGCACCCCCGTCTGCGTGGCGGAAATGCCCTGGATGGAAAGCGTCAGCACCGGCATCTGGGCCAACGTGGGGGGGCGGCACGATCCCATGCGCAAGACCGGCCTCGCGCATTTTGCAGAACATATGATCTTCCAGGGGACCAAGCGCCGGTCCGCCCGCCGCTTGAACAGTGACGTGGAAGGCCACGGTGGCACCATGGACGCCTATACTTGCGAAGACCACACTGCCTTTTTTGTCCGTGGTCCGGGAGCTCATTTCTCCCGCTTCATGGATGTCCTGCTCGATATCTATCAAAACTCCACCGTGGACGGCGAAGTCGTCAAAAAAGAGCGCGATGTCATCGCGGAGGAAATTTCCATGTACCGGGAACAGCCCAGCCAGTATGTCGAGGACCTGCTGTGCCGCACCGTCTGGCCGCGCCATCCCCTCGGCATGCCCATCGCCGGCACAGAAAAAACCATCGACCGTATCACCCCCCACGACATCAAATCCCATGTCTATAAATACTTCGGCTCGGGAAATTCTGTGATTTCCGTGGCGGGGCGCATCACCGTCGAGGAGGTGCGCGAGGTGCTGTCCAGCATCCTGCCCTCTGATCTTCCCGTCGATTCCAAGCCCGGCCGCCGGCCCTTCCGCCTGACTTCGCGCCGCATCCCGGCGGTGATTTCCGAGGCGCGCGATACCGACCAGGTGCAGCTCGCCCTGGCTTTCCATGCCCCGGGCCGTCTCCATCCCTCGCAACACGCCCTGCGTCTGTTGAACGTGATCCTGGGCGAAAACACCAGCTCCCGTCTCTGGACCGAGCTCCGGGAAAATCGCGGCCTCTGTTACGATGCCGGCTCCGATATCAACAGCGTCCAGGAAACCGGCCTGCTGGACATCCACGCGGGGATCGATCCTGACAAAATCGAGCAGGTCCTCAAGGTCATCTTCACCGAACTGAGGAAGCTCGCCGAAAGACCCGTCCCCGCCTCCGTGCTGCGGGCGGCGGTGGACTTCACCATCCATGCCAGCCGCATGGCCTTGGAAAGCACCGCGCACCAAATGACCATCATGGCCGAGAGCTCCCTGCTCTACGGCCGTATGATCGACCTGGAGCGGGTCCACCGCAAACTGCTAGCCGTCACTCCCGAGCAGATCCGGCGGATCGCCGCCACCATCTTCCGCCCCGGCCGGCTCACCGCCGCCATGGTGGGCCCGGAAATTGATCACCAGTTGATCCTGAAGGCCGCCAAGGTCCTGAATTAGCCCGCATTTCTCACCGTTGAAGTGCTTGTGTTGAATTGAAGGTATGTGAGCAATTTGATTGCCGGGGCAAAGCAACGCACCTGCCCTCAATTCAAGTTATGACGTCCTGTAGTCAACTCGCCTTCTGGATTCAGGGGTGGGCTCCAGGAGAATCGAGGCGGACTTTTCAGTGGCGGACACCTTTCCAGCGATGGTGGCAGGCTTCTCCTGCGCGAAGTCGACCGCAGCCGCGGACTGTACGAAAAGCTCGCGGCCTGCTTCACGGACCGCCGCCATCAAAGCTTCACCGAGCATGACCCGGCGGTGATACCGCGGCAGCGCATCCTTGGCATCGCCCACCGCATTGGCAGGCACGCGGCTGGCGAGGGTCACGGCCGGCACCTCCGTCTGCAGCTCCTGAAAGTCGCCGCCCCATTCACCGTCAGCGTACGGCGCATCCACATCAGGCTCTGCATCGACTATCTGATGCGGGACGTCTTCGCCCAAGCCCGCGCCAATCTACAGCGGGCCACCTGTTGAAGTCCGCTTTCCTCCAAGGCCCCCTGACGAAACTCCGCCACCGTCCGCCGTATGGAGGATCAGACGCTCCCCTCCCGGCGCAAAAATCCGCCCTCCCGCCCCTTGCGGCAGGCCACCAGCCTCATCCATCACCAGAAAACCGACCGGAGCCCGGGAGCACCTCCCCATCCAAGTCAAAGCAGCCGCCGCAGCATTGCTGCTACACAATAATGATAAGGCAGTGTGTAGAATACAGGCTAGCGATTTTCCCGGTTTCCGGCAGGGTGACGTAATTGTTGCCGGGTGGAATTTGACCGGTGATCTTCCCCGATCCATTGACGGCCAGTCACCAATGATGTCTTTTCCTATCCTCACCGCCGTGGCTATAACGCTTTTTCTGGGTTCCCAGGGCCCGGTTCAAGCGCACGGCGATCCTGCGGAGCAGATCAGCGGATTGAAGGCCCGGCTGGCGCAGCGTCCCGATGATGGCCCCCTGCAACTTGCGTTGGTTGATCTGTTATTTCAGGAGGGCAAATGGGCGGAAACCCTCACCGCACTGGACCAGGTTGACCGGATCACCCCGGGAAAATTCTCCTCTGGCAGGATTCGCGGCTCCGCTTTGCTGGAACTCCAACGGCCCGCGGAGGCCCTGAGGACTCTTGACTGCTATCTGGCCGGCTGCCCGGAGGATCTGCACGCCGTTCTCATCCGGGCCCGGGCGCTCTCTGCGTTGTTCCTGACCAACGAAGCGCTGGAAGCCTATCGAGATGCCCTGCGCCGCAC
>JAYUWQ010000396.1:0-4407 GCA_043753485.1 bacterium | reverse complement strand
TCAGAATGAAGGCGCGGACGACGGGTTCGCGGATCTCGGCGATGGTGCCGGGGTCGGGCATGTAGGTCGGGTTATCGATTTTGAGTTCCTCCCCATTGGCCAGGCTTATCTCATACACCACGCTGGGATAGGTGGAGATGATGTCCATGTCATACTCCCGGCGGAGGCGCTCGGTGACGATTTCCATGTGGAGCAGGCCAAGGAATCCGCAGCGGAAGCCGAAGCCGAGGGCGGCGCTGGATTCCTGTTGGAAGCGGAAGGCGCTGTCATTGATCTGGAGCTTGGCCATGCCGGCTTTGAGGGCCTCGAAGTCGTCGGAGTCGATGGGATAGACGCCGCTGAAAACCATGGGCTGGATTTCCTTGAAGCCGGGAAGGGCTTCCGGGCACATGCGGGTGGTTTCGGTGATGGTATCGCCGATTTTCACCTCGCCACTGGATTTCATGTTGGCGACGACGAAACCCACGTCCCCTGGTCCGAGCGTTTCGCAGCGGCACTGCTTCGGGGTGAAGATACCGACTTCCTTGATGTCGTAGGATTTGTTGGTGGACCACATGGTCACATTCTGGCCTTTTTTCAGAGTGCCGCTGACCACCCGGACATACATGATGACGCCGCGGTAGGAGTCGAAGAGGGAATCGAAAACGGAGACGCGCAGGAAATTGTCGTCCGGCACCTGCGGGGGCGGGACGCGTTCGATCACGGCTTCAAGAATGTCGTCGATACCGATGCCCATTTTGGCGCTGGCTTTGATGGCTTCCTCGTGGGGAATGGAAAGAATGTCTTCGAGCTGTTTATAAACCGCCGGCAGGTTGGTGCTGGGGAGGTCGATTTTATTGATGACCGGGATGATGGTCAAACCCTGCTGGTTCGCGAGGTGGAGATTGGCCACGGTCTGGGCTTCCACGCCCTGGGCGGCATCGACGAGGAGGACGGCGCCTTCGCAGGCGGCGAGGGAGCGGCTGACTTCGTAGGAAAAATCGACGTGTCCGGGGGTGTCGATAAGGTTGAGTTTGTAGTCCTCGCCGTTTTTCGCCCGGTAGATCATGGTGACCGGGTGGCATTTGATGGTGATGCCGCGCTCACGCTCCAAGTCCATGGAATCGAGGAGTTGGTCCTGCATTTCCCGTTTGGTGACGGTGAGGGTGGTTTCGAGCAGGCGGTCGGACAGCGTGGTTTTCCCATGGTCGATGTGGGCGATGATCGAGAAATTGCGGGTGTGGGAGACGACGGACATTCTAGGAAAAACGGGGGAAACTACGGGAACCAGCAGACTAAGACGGAAAGGCAGCTTGTAAAGGGGAGGCACTCCGCCGGGAACAGCGCGTTTGCGGGGCGTGGAAAAAGCTTGCCCAAGCAGGGGAAACTACGGTTAAATACCTCCGGGGATGTCCTACGCCCTGCTTTGCGCCATGAACCCCCGACTTCTGCTTGTCCTGCTGCTCGTTGGAACGGGCGTGGTGCGGTCGGCAGCGCAGGGAGCGCCTGGGCCGGATATCAAGGGGGCCACGGAATTTGAATTCCCTACGACCGATGGCGCCGCTTATCTGCTGGAGGGAACCGTGAATGGTCAGACCTGGACGACGCTGGCAGGTCCGATTTTTGGCGATGGGAAAGCCGCCCGGGCCATGCTGCCGCCTGCCGCCGCCGGCCAGCGCCAACTCCGGGTGCGGCCGGTGAGTGCCGCCACCTACGGGGCAGCCACGACCCAACTGGGAGGGAAAACCCTTGTGCTGAATGATAATGGGCGCGCCCGGCAACTGATCTTCTTCCCATCCAACCAAGGAAGACGGCGGGGGTTCCTGAAAACCGACGCCACGCATGCCCGGGTGTTTGAATGGCAGGTGCGCCGCAGTACGGGCAGCCTCGTCACGGTGGACCTTACATTTTTCGATGGGACATCCTCCAGGGTGGAATTGACTTTTTCCAACGGCCTGTTGGGAGCTTATCAGATGCGCGACCAGAATACCGCCGGGATCGCCCAGGTCACCGAAGGCGGGGGATTCAGTTTACACACGGGGCGGATCCGCGATGAGTCCCATGAGGCGGTGCTCCCCACCACTCTGGGTGGCCAGAGTGTGCTCTTCGAGGAAGGTGGAACGGTATCGCGTTATGACTTCGGCACCGACGGACTCGTCATCCTGCACCGCCCCGACGGCTCCACCGAGTCACATCCTTATCAATACAGCCGAATTGCTCCCGGCCAAGCCGAAGTGCGGGTCGGACCCGGAACTTCCAGTGAACCGGGGCAACCGGATCAGCCGGGGCAGGTGATTGCGCTCTCGGCGAATTCCCAGGCCACGGGCAACTCCGAGCGGATGCCTTTGCCGCTGCCGGGCGGAGGATTCCCTCCGGGCACCCTGCCAAAAACCGGAACGTTCAACGTGCCCACCGCGCCCGTGGTGGCCAATTCCACCACCGGGCCACCCAAGTCCCTGACAGGCAAGACCCTGCAGATCAACGGGGATGACCCTGTAACCCTGACGTTCAATGGGGACGGCACGGGAACCGCGACCCGCACCGATAATGGTTCCGTGGAAGTGACGCCATTTACGTATGATTATTCTCCCACCGATGACGACGAAGCCAGTCTGGCCCTGACCTTCCCCGGAGCGCTGACGGACCGGGTCGAGGATTATGATCTGGAATTCGGCCCCGGCGGAGCCGGCAGTTTCCGCAGCAGTACCTACGAAGGTGGGGAACTTTCCCGATCCACTTCCGGCACCTTCAATCCAGCCGGATAATCTGATAGAACCGGCGGGGAATACCGATGGCTGAGGCATCCGTCAAACTTGCCGTAGATCCGGAAGTGGCAGCAGCCGCCGCCCCTCCCCCGGGGACTGTTTGCCAGGCATTCATGTGATCCATCAGGCGGACTTCATAACGGCAACCGGCATCCTGCCCCCGGCGCAGCTTCACTCCGGTGCCGGCCGTGTAGGTGAATTCCAGAGTACTGACTCCGGCGGGTGCAGAAGCCTTCCCGCCTCGCCAGGATTATCAAAGAGCAGATAATTCCCCCCGGGCGCTAAAGTCGAGCTGGCCCCGCGCTGCGCTGGCAACTGCTTTACTTTCCTGGAATTAAAAGTTGTGAAGAAATAATAATTCCATATATTACGGAAATTCTAATTTCTCAAGGACCGTTAAGTTTTCCAAAGGAATTAATCCGACTCTCTTTGCCGATGCTCCCCGACTTCAATCTGCTTTTGATCGATTCCCTGCCCCCCGTGCGCGATGCCTTGGCGGCTTTGACGGCCTTGACGGGAATGCCGGGACCGCAGGCGATCTTGGAGACTTATCAGGATCCTGCCGCAGCAGTCGCAGCCCTCCAGCGGGAACCTGCTTCCGGGCGCCCATCCCTCGCCGTGGTGCCTCTGACCTCATGGGAGGGTCAGGATCCAACGGTGCTGGCCGGGGCCCTGCTTGGCGCCGCCAGCGATCTCCCCGTGATACTGGTCGCCCCGTACATACCGGAGGCCTGGCGGGAATGGGTCGCCCAACATCCCGCCTCCCCGAGACTGATGGTGATGAGTCTCCCTTTGGACCTGAATGCCCTGCGGCTGCTCGGAGCATCGGTAGCCCGGAACCGTCACGGACAAGGCCGCGCCCCTTCCCTGCTCGCTGCCCCCGCGGACAGCGCCTGTCTCGCGGCCAGCACCAATGAACTGCGGCATAGCGAAGAACGCTTTGCGGCCGCCTTCCGTGCCGCCCCCTATCCCCAGGCGATTCTGAATTTCACGACCGGGCAATTCGCTGAAGCCAATGCCGCCTTCTGCACCCTGACTGGTTTTTCCCAGACGGAGCTGCTGGCTCACTCCATGCCCGCACTTCAGGCCACTGGTCTGGTGGAAGTCCTGCGCGGCCCCCACCCCCTCGCCCCCTGCCGCATGAACTGCCGGAACCGTGGCGGGGAAGCCCTGCATCTGAACTTATCCACCCAGCCCACCGCCTTCGGGGGACAACCCCACCTCATGCTGTTGATCGAGGATCTCACCGGGCGCGTGCAGTTGGAGGCACAGCTCCGTCAGGCGCAGAAAATGGAAGCCATGGGGCAATTGGCCTCGGGCGTGGCCCACGATTTCAATAACATCCTCACCATCATTCAGGGGCACCTCAGCCTGCAATTGGACACCGGAGAATTCGATGCCTCCACCCGGGCGGCCTTGAAGGAGACGCTGGAGGCTTCCGGACATGCCGCCACCCTGACCCGCCAATTGCTCACCCTCAGCCGCTGTCAGTTGTTCGAAGCTGCCCCGCTTGATTTGAATGCCGTGATCCAACGCATGAGTGCCATGCTGCAACGGCTGATCGGCGAGCATATCGACGTGGAGTGGAAATGCGAAAGTGGCCTTCCCCAGGTCATGGGCGATGTACCAGGCATTGAGCAGGTGCTGATGAATCTGATCCTCC
>JAYUWQ010000395.1:0-1814 GCA_043753485.1 bacterium | reverse complement strand
GGCCAGGCACTAACTTTTCCCTCATTCGCGCCCGCTGCGGCCGTTGATCCAAAAAAAGACCCTGACTGTATCCGGCGGTGAGATCGATTTCATAACTCAGCCCCAATTCCCGCACCGCAAACGGCCCCGGCGGCGGCTCCCCCAGCACGCAATGAGGGGCCTGCTTATCCTGCTGATTCAACCGCTTCCACCACACCGACCGGCAACCCGCCGGCAGGGTGCCGCGCAGTTCTTCCGGGAAGGGAACGTCCCGCGTCTGCACCACCCAGTGCCCTCCGTAGCAGTCAATCTCCACCCCCGGACAGCCATCGCCTGCTGCATCCACGAGACGATAGGCGGTGGTGCTGCCGTCCGCGATTTCGGGAAGCGTGGCACGTTTGGCGAAGATTTGCGAAAACCGATTCAAAGGGTAGTTCGGAGTTGGGAAGGATGCCGACCGGTGGCCGGTCTGGTGAACCGGCCCGGGATCAGCACCGAAATAAGCTCTCCTGCCACGCATTGCCAACGCGGCTTTCCCAGCGGCCATCGGGGTTGATCCGCCGGGGGATGCCGCTACCATGGGCCTCTTTTTTAAACTGGAACCTGATCTTTTATGAACCATACCGATGCGCTGCGCGCGACTCTCTCCGATGCCGTGAAAGCCGGAAAACTGTTGGAAAGCAGCCGGGCCAATGTCCTTGAACTTCTCGACGGCAGCACCAATCCCGCTTTTCCCGCGAGCGTGCAGGAACTCGCGGAGGGCGGGCACTGGGATGAGTTGAATGACCGTTTTTTCAAGAAGCTCGCCTTCGGCACCAGCGGCCTGCGCGGGCGGACCATCGGCAAAATCGTCACCAAAGCCGAACGCGGAAACGCGGGTGAAGGTGAACGCCCGGAGCTGCCCTGCACCGGCACCAATGCGCTGAACTTCTACAACGTCACCCGTGCCACCCGCGGCATGTGCGCGTTTCTGAAAAGGTATTCCACCGAAAACAGGAGGCCGGGGAAACCGTCGATCGTTTTCAGCCATGATACCCGATACTTCTCCCGCGAATTTGCGGAGTTCGCCGCCAAGGTCAGTGCGCAGAGCGGGGTTGATGCCTATCTGTTTGAAAATTTCCGCCCTACCCCGGAACTGTCCTTCGCGGTGCGCCAGCTCAACGCCACCGGCGGCGTGATGATCACCGCGAGTCACAATCCGTCCCACGATAACGGCTATAAAGTCTACTTCCAGGATGGCGATCCGATCATCGATCCCGTCGCCACGGGGATTTTGAATGAAGTGAATGCGGTGCAGAGTGACAGCTTCGAGGCGGAGCCGGAAGCGGCGCAGGGGAAGGTGACCATCATCGGCAAGGAGATGGACGAAGCCTACTTCGCGCGGCTTAAAGGCGTGATGCTGAATCCCGGCCTGCTGGAAAAAGCCAAGGGATTGAAAATTGTTTACACCCCCATCCACGGCACCGGCAGCGTGCATGTGCCGCGGCTGCTGAGTTCGCTGGGCTTTACCTATTTCACCGTGCCGGAGCAGGACATCCCGGACGGTCGTTTCCCCACGGTTGCCTCGCCGAATCCGGAAAACGCCGCTGCCTTGAAAATGGCCATGGATCTCGCCGACGGGGAGAATGCGGATATTGTGATAGCCACCGACCCCGACTGCGACCGCATGGGGGTGGCGGTGCGGAATGCGCAAGGCAAGCTGCAGCTCATCACCGGCAACCAGATCGGTTCGCTGATGGCGTGGTATCGCACGAAAACCATGTTCGAAATTGGCTGGTTGAATGCGTCCAACCGGAAGAATGCGGCCATCGTGAAGACCTTTGTCACCACCCGCC
>JAYUWQ010000394.1:0-4418 GCA_043753485.1 bacterium | reverse complement strand
GGAAATCCTCGCCGAATTTCTCCGCGAACTGGAAGCGTGTGGCGATCTCCAGGTCCGGCCCCAGGAGCGGCAGGAAACCTGGCATCTCGCCAGCCAGGACTCCGGGCGCACGCCGTCCGCCTGGATCGCGGAATTCTCGGCTACCATCACCAGTCAGGAAACCGCGGCCCGCCGGCGCCTGCAGGAGGTGCTGGATTTCCTGACCGCACCGGGTTGCCTCAGCCGCCGTCTGTTGGCGTATTTCGGCGAGGAAGGCGCCCCGGATTGCGGTCGCTGCACCCGCTGCCGCACGGCTGACAAATCCCCCGCCCCACTGCCGGTGGCCCCGCCGCGTCCTATCCTTTTGGAGGAAGCGGGACAGATCCGCCACCTCGTCAGGGAGCGGCTCCCTGCCCTGCGGCACCCGAGGCAACTCGCCCGCTTCCTCTGCGGCATCAGCAGTCCCGCCACCCAGCGCGACCGCCTGACCAAACATGCCTGTTTTGGCCTGCTGTCGGAGGTGCCGTTCGACACCGTGCTGGCGCAGGCGGAAGCCAGTGCCTAGCGTGGGTCAGGCCGACTTCACCACAGCACATCGACCCAACCCCACACCGCCTGATCGGAGGTGGCCGCCGGGGTGAAACGTAATTTCAGCAGGACTCGGCGCAATTCCTCCACCTCTTCCTCATCGAGTCCGGTGGAGGTTCCCAGTGACAAGCAGGAGGTGACCATCCCGGACGGTTCGATATTGAGCATGAAGGAAGCCGGACCCTCTTCCGGCCAATCCTTGGAGGTCACCACTGCTGGCCAGACGGGAGTGGACAACAAGGCCCGGTCCGCCAGGCCGGATTGGAAAGCGAGCACCGGCTCCGGACGCAGCACCGGTCCGGTGGCCCGCGGAGCTTTTGCCGGAGGTCCGTCAGGGGGCGCGGGCAAGGGTGGCAGCATCCCCGTGAACCCGGCCATCAGGGAGGGGAGCGCCCCGGTCCCGTGCTGACCCGGCAAGGGCTTGAGGGCCGGGCGGTGATCCTGCCAGGTGGGGACGTAGCCTTTGACCAGCAGCGCTAGAGCCCCGGCGCCGGAATCCTCCAGCGGAGCAGGCGCACTCAAGGCCGGAAGCCGATCCTCCACTGCTTCCAGCAGACGGCGGGAGGAATCCTCCACACCGGATAAAATCGTCACCTCCCGCACAGGAGGAGCCTGCCGCGAACTGGATTCCGTGACCACCTGAAACAGGTAAAAAACCAGCAAATGCCCCGCCGCAGCCACCACGAGGGCCACCATCAGGCGGGTCTTCCGCCACCGCACCGGCCGCCAGTCAAAAATCAACACCGGCCCTCCCGCCAGCACCTGCGGCGGTTGATTTTGAGGGGGAGCGTCTCCGGACATTCCGTGATTCTAGGCGCCACAGGCGCGATTGCGAGGCAGGATTTTCTTCTGCACGAACCGCGTGACAGGCCCACAGTTTCTTTATAACTTCGCGGATGGATCAACTCAGCGGCACGGTGGAACGGGTGACCTTCCACACGGAGGACACCGGCTATACCGTGCTCAAAGTGAAAGTGAAGGGCCGGCACGAACCGGTGACGGTGACCGGCAAAGTGCCGTTGATCCACGAAGGCGAAGTCATCAAGGCCGAGGGGGAATGGGTCAACGTGGCGGAGTATGGCCGGCAATTCAAAGCGGAGCAGATCGAGACCACCGCGCCCAACTCCCGCGAAGGCATCGAGAAGTATCTCGCCAGCGGATTGATCGAGGGCATCGGCCCGGTCTATGCCAAAAAGCTGGTGGAGAAATTCGGCGAGGAAGTCTTCGAGGTGATCGAGCAGAACAGCGCCCGCCTCCAGGAAGTGCCCGGGGTGGGCAAGAAGCGGCGGATCGAAATCAAGTCGAGCTGGGAGAAGCAGAAATCCGTCAGGGAAATCATGGTCTTCCTGCACCGGCACGGCATCAGCACCGGCAAGGCGGTCAAGATTTTCCAGCAGTATGGGGCTGCCTCCATGGAGACGGTGGCGCAGAATCCCTATCAACTGGCCAGGGACATCCACGGCATCGGGTTCAAGACCGCCGACGGGATCGCCCAGCGCACCGGCATCGCTCCTGACAGCGAGGCCCGGCTGCGGGCGGGCTTGTTCCATCTGCTCCTCACCGCCGGCAGCGAAGGCCATACCGCCCTGCCCTGTGATATTCTCCTGACCAAAGCCACCGAGTTGCTGGGCGTGCCGGTGGAGCTGATCACCACGGTTCTGGCGGCGGCGGTGGCCAGCACGGAACTGCGTCAGGAAACCATTGAGGACACGGTGCTGATCTTCCCGCCGCACCTTGCCCGGGCGGAGGCGGAGATCGCCCGCCGCCTGCAGAAACTCGCCGCCCTGCCGGCCGCCTATCCGTCGATGGATGCAGAAAAAGCTCTCGTCTGGGTGCAACGGAACAACGGCAAGGAACTCGCTCCGGGCCAGGCCGAAGCGGTGCGTCAGGCCCTGACCCGGCGTGTGCTCATCATCACGGGTGGCCCGGGCGTGGGAAAGACCACCATTCTGCAAAGCATCCTGCGCATCCTGTCGGCGAAGGGGGTGCAGCCGGTGCTCGCGGCCCCCACCGGCCGGGCCGCCCGGCGCATGTCGGACAGCACCGGATTGGAGGCCAAGACCATCCACCGGCTGCTGGAATTCGCTCCCGGCGGCGAGGGATTCAAAAAGAATGCCTCCACCCCCCTGACAGGCGATCTTTTTGTTCTGGATGAAACCAGCATGGTGGACGTGGCCCTGATGGCATCGTTTTTGCGCGCCGTCCCGGAAACCGGGCACTTGCTGCTGGTGGGCGATGTCGACCAGCTTCCCAGCGTGGGTCCGGGCACGGTGTTGAAGGACCTGATTGACAGCGGAACGCTGCCGGTGGCCCGGCTCACCGAAGTCTTCCGTCAGGCGGCGGAGAGCGCGATCATCAAAGCCGCCCACTCCATCAATGAAGGAAAAATCCCGTGGGTGGCCAAACCGGCTCCTCCAGGCTGTGACTTCCATTTCATCGAACGCGACACCCCGGAGGCCATCGCGGAAACGATCGTGCATCTGGCCAGGGAGCGCATTCCCCAGGCCTTCCGGATGGATCCCATTCAGGACATCCAGGTGCTCTGCCCGATGAACCGTGGCCTGCTGGGCACCGGCAACATCAACCAACTGCTGCAGGAAGCACTCAATCCTCCGGGCGACTGGACCAAACCTGAATGCGAACGCTACGGCCTGACGTTCCGTCAGGGAGACAAGGTCATCCAGACGCGCAACAATTACGACAAGGACGTCTTCAACGGCGATATCGGCCGCATCACCGGCATCCAGGCCGATTCGCTGGAAGTGCTGGTGGAATTCGAGGATGGCCGCCAGGTCGTCTACGAAAGTGGTGACGTGGACGAACTGCGCCCTGCCTACGCCATCACCATCCATAAGAGTCAGGGCAGCGAATTCCCCGCCGTCATCATCCCGGTCAGCACCCAGCATTTCGTAATGCTGCAACGCAATCTCCTCTACACGGGCGTCACCCGCGGCCGGCGTCTGGTCATCCTGGTCGGCGATCCAAAAGCCCTGGGGATGGCCGTGAGAACTGTCGGCGCAGCCAAGCGCTGGGGCGGCCTGCGGCACCGGTTGGAGGGGGGAAGTGCCTAGCGCTTTCTTAAAAATCGGACCCCGAGCCCAGCGATTCAATCCATCCGCTAGGGGGTCAAGTCATCCCCGTTCCAGGGTCTTTCAGAATCCGATCAGCCCCGCTCAGTTCATGTGGATGACATTTGTATCCCACCAAACCCTCAATCGATCTACAGGCGCTTTTCGGAGGTAAAAGAGAGCCAAATTGCGGTCCCAACCTCGCTCCGCATAGGTGTCGATGATTTCAGCAATGAATCGCTTCGAATCTTCCGAAAAGGGCACCTCGGCAGCAACCGCGCCCCTTTCGGATAAATGGGTTTTTCCGAAGAAGAGTCGTGAATAACGATGGTCGACCGGCAATGCGACACGCAAATCCCTTCTTTCCGCATCCTGTAGTTCCACTCCGATGCTTCCTCCATCAAAGTAGTAATAAGCTTTGACCGAGCGGAAAGGCTCCTTGAGTGCCAGCAGATCAGGATGCACTCCTGTTGGATAATAGCGAGGAACACGCAATCCCAGAAATATCAAAGCCACCAGTAGCCCTAAGATAATGCCATACCACAAAACGAGGCGCTTTTTTTCAATCATGATGGGCTGATTTTTTCAAATCTATCAAAATGCACCGGCCCCACCCGACGGTGTCGTTTTGAGGTCCCACTTCCCGGCGCGGCAGCACACCCGCACCGGCGCCCCAAACACCTTTGCCAGCAGCGCATCCGTAAGCACCTCCCGGATCGGCCCCGCCGCGGCCACGGCGCCGCGATGCAGGGCCAGCACGTGGGTGCAGGCCGGGGGGATTTC
>JAYUWQ010000393.1:0-1818 GCA_043753485.1 bacterium | reverse complement strand
TGCACGACGAGCAATTGCCGGTCTACGGCGATGGCCTCAACGTGCGCGACTGGATCCACGTGGAAGACCACGCCGCCGGCATCCAGCGCGTCCTCGAGCAGGGCCGCGCCGGGGAAGTTTACAATCTCGGCGCCAGCCAGGAATGGAAGAACATCGACATCGTGAAGCTCATCCTGAGAATCCTCGGCAAGCCGGAAAGCCTCATTTCCTATGTGAAGGACCGCCCCGGCCACGACCGCCGCTACGCCATCGATTCCACCAAAACCCGCACGGAACTCAACTGGACCGCCCAGCGCCAGTTCGATGAAGCCATCGCCGGGACCATCCAGTGGTATCAGGAAAATGAAGCCTGGTGGCGTCCTTTGATGAAGAAGTAGCGCCCTCCACGCCGCTCTCCCCCTGCCATGAATCAACCCCAGAACCTGCCGGAACTCCTTCAGGCCCGGCTCAAGCTGGGCCTCTTCAACTGGGGGAAACGCACCGTCATCTGGACGATGGCGCTGGGTCTGCTCTCCGCCATCGCTCCCGGCCTGCGGTTTCTGCTGATCGGCTGGCTGCTCTTCTCCGCGCTCTCGCTCGCCGCCCTCCTGCTGGGTCTCAAACTTGCCAAAAACCTTAGAGTCAGCACCGCCACCTTTCCCCAAGGCATGAACGAACCCCGGGATGTCGGTGGCGACCGCATGGAATCGGGCGACGCCGACGATGACTATCCTTCCCACCACGCCCACACGGGCCGGAATGCGGTCAGCGACGAGATCATTGAAATCGAAGCGGAAGTCCTGCCGCCGGAAAAGGAAAAGTGATAAACGGATTCTCCGGGCAGCGCCTTCCTGCTAAACCCGCAGGCCCCGGCAGACTTGACCGTCGCGCCATCGTAGTTTCGACCGCTTGGATTCAGTCAAACGGCCCGTTTTCTGCGGTTTCCCCCGCTCCGGAACCCCTCCAATTTCGTTTCCTCCCCGTCCCATGAACCGCCGCTCCGTTTCAGGCTTCAGCAGCACCCCGATCCTGGTTTTCCTTGGCATCGTGGGGCTTAGCGCGGTCTTTTTCCTGATCTTCACCGGGCGCACCCCGGTCACGGGCAAGGGACCCGCCCCTGCAGCCCAGACCACCGCGCCCGGCACGACCGCCGTTCCCGGGAAAGCCGAACCCGTCACCGCCAAACCGCCGGTGCCGAAAAAGCCGCCCACCGCTCCCGTCGTTTACGCCAAGCCGGAGCAACTCCTCGCCGCCATCACCACCGAGCTGCGGGCCGGGGATTTGGAAAACGCCATGAAGCTGGGCGGCAAGGACTTCGCCATCCTGCCCGGCACGAATTTCCTGAAACTCCTCCTCACCAAAGCCGGCTACCGCATCCCGGCGGAAGGCCCGGTCTTCACCGATGCCGGAGCCATGGGCCAGACCGCCCGCTACGCCGTCGCGCTGGAACCCGCCGCGCCAGGAGCCCCGCCGCCCGCCGGGCCGGTCTGGGTGAATGCCGGGCGCGACCGCACCACCAGTTCCTGGACGCTCACCGGCGTGGTAGTCTCGCCGAAATTGCTCGCCCAGGGCACCGAGGAACTCCGCCGCAACAGCGTGCTCCTGGAAACCAAGGACCTGACCGTCCCCGCCGATCCTCTGATGCAGGCCCACGACTTCCTGGCTGGGGTGCTCGGCCGCGACTTCCGTGCCGCCCGTCTCCTCACCGACAAACAAAAAGTCGCCCAGGAAAAACTGGCTGGCCTCTGCATCGTCTTCGAGGAAGGCGAATATCAACTCGCCAAAGAACGCCCCATCGTCGTCACCGCCGCCTCCAAGGACGCCGCCATCGCCCTTGTC
>JAYUWQ010000392.1:0-1819 GCA_043753485.1 bacterium | reverse complement strand
ATGGGTTGATCGGAGCGCTGGCGATTGAGATCGTGCTGGCGCTCTACCAATTGGAGAAACGGATCGTGCCGGTGCGGGTGGGGCAATGGCTGACGGGGCTGCGGCTCCTCGCGGTGCTGGCGGTCCTGACGATTTTGGTGCAGCCAGTATTTTCGCGCAAGGAGACGCGGAAGGTGGACCGCAATGTGGTGGTGGTATTGGATGAATCGGAGTCGATGCAGCAGGCCGATGCCCAGATGCCGGTGGGCGAGCGGTTGGCCCTGGCGGCCTATCTGGGACTGGGCGGGCTGGAAGGCCGGCCGGCCCTCGCGGGATCGATGGAAGCTGCGATTAAGCTGGGGCCCCGCCTGGAGGCGGCTGGGGAGTGGGTGCGTCCGCCGGATGGGGTGAATGAGGCGGCGGCAAAGGAGTTGATCACGGCACGGACGGGTGATCTGACGGCATTGCTGACGGAAGCGGAGGCGTGGAACACGGCAGCCGGCGGGGCCTTGGATGAAGGAAAGGAAGACATGCGGAAATTGCCGGAGGACTTGAAGAAAATATTGCGGGAGACGCGGCGGGATGCGGTGGACCAATTGAAGAATGCCCTGCGTCAGGCAAGGGAAGGCGTGGAGCGCGGGGAAGGCCGGAAACTGCGGTCCGCCCTGCGGGAAGCCGCTGAATTGGCAGCGAAGGCAGCCAGCGGGGTGGGTCCGCTCACGGAGGCGGTTGATGCCCGGTTTTATGAATCCATCCCGGCTGAAGTCCGGGCCAAAGTCACGGAGGCGGCGGCCCTTTCCCGGCGGGATCTCGCGGTGCAGGCGATGAACCGGAAACCGGACGGTCAGCCCTCCTTGCTGGAACAATTGAGCAAAAAGTATACGGTCCGGTTTATGCAGTTCGGTAAAACGGCGGTGGAGGCGGACCGCTTGCCAGAGCAGGCCATCGCCGACACCGCGATGCGTTCCCGGACGGATCTGACTGGAGTCCTGACGAAACTGCAGGAATCCTATCCTCCGGAAAGTCTCGCCGGGGTGGTGTTGTTGTCCGATGCGCGGCACAATGGGCTGCGTCCTCCGGATGATGCCGCGCGGAAGCTGGGATTGCAGGGTTCACCGCTGTGTCCGGTGGTGGTGGGAAGTGCCGCCGGAGCGCGGGATGCAGCCATCGTGGAGGTGAGCCATGCGCAGAGTATTTTCCTCGGGGACCGGCTGCGGGTGAAGGTGGATTTGAAGCTGGACCGGATGCGTGGTCAGAACGTGAAGGTGCAGCTGCTGCGGGACGGGCAACCGGTGGGCGAAGAAACGCTGAAGGTGCCGGATGATGCCTGGCGGACCAGTATCCGGCTGGACGATACTCCGGCAGAGAAGGGAATATTTTCCTGGGAGGTCAGGATCGAGCCGGTGGAGGGCGAACAGTTTCCCCAGAATAACGAATGGGCTTTTGACGCGGCGGTGAGCGATGACCGGACCAACGTGCTGCTGATCGACGACCACCCCCGCTGGGAATACCGGTATCTGCGGAATCTCTTTGATAGCCGGGACAAGTCGGTCCAGCTCCAGTATGTGCTCCTGCATCCTGACCAATTGGCAGGAGCCGATCCCTTGCCGGACATTGCAGCGGCGGCCGGCCGTCCGTTCGGGCAATCCGAAGCCACCCGCCTCCCGGCGACGCCCGAAGAATGGCGGAAGTTTGATGTCATCATTCTGGGAGACGTGCCGCCGGATGCCGTGAGTGAGGAGACGTGGAAGATCATCCGCGACTGCGTGGGGAACCGCGGCGCAATGCTGGTCATGGTGGCCGGACAGAATTATCTGCCGCACGCCTTTGCCCACCAGAC
>JAYUWQ010000391.1:0-4422 GCA_043753485.1 bacterium | reverse complement strand
TTTTCCCGATCTTCCGCTTTTCCAGCAATCCCGCCGTCGTGAGTTGTCCCAGATACTTCGCCGCCGTGATCCGGGAGACGCCGAGTTCCTTTTCCACGAATTCTATTTTAGTGTAAGGGTGGCGGAACAGATGGTTCAGCAGGTCCTGGCTGTAGAGCTTGGGCAGCTTCTCCCGGAGGAACTGCTTGGTTCGCTGCATCAGATCCCGGAGGTTTTTTACCATTTCAATCCCGCTGCGGGCTGTGACCGCCACGCCCTTCACCAGATATACGCACCAGTCCGCCCAGAGTCCCTGATCCCTCGTGGATTGCAGGAGCCGGTAATAGTCGGGTTTTGTGGTGGTGATGTAGCGGCTGAGGTAAAGTACGGGCACGTCCAAGAGGCCTTCGCGTTGTAGGATCAGGAGGTTGAGAATCCGCCCGGTGCGTCCATTGCCATCGTAAAAGGGGTGAATGCTCTCGAATTGATGGTGGGCGATGGCCATACGCAACAAGGGGTCCAATCCGTCGTCCGCGTGGATAAAATCCACCAGATTTCCCATCAGGGATTCCACCTCCACGGCGTCCTGAGGTGGTTCGTAAATCACTTGGCCGGTCGCTTCATTTTTCAATACCGTCCCGGGCAGTTTGCGCAGGCCCGCCCGGTTTTGCTCCAGTTCCGCCTGGACGCTCAGGAGCGTTTCCAAGCGGATCAACCCCGATCGCCGCACTTCTTCGTATCCCACCCTCAACGCAGCCAGATAGTGCTGCACCTCCTTCGCCGCCGGAGAAGCGACGGCATCGGATTTTCCGGCATACAGTTCATCGTGCGTCGTAATGATGTTTTCGATCTCCGAACTGTCCTTCGCCTCCTGAATCCCCAGCGTATCCAGCAGAATTCTCTGATTCGGCAGGGATTCGCACAGGCCCTTCAACTCCGCCAGATACCGGTGGGCGACAGTCAACGCTGCCCAAACCTCCCGGTTTTCCAAGAGATTCGAATCTTTCAGTGGCAAGAGCGGCAGCGCAGACATGTATAGAAAATGGCGTTATCTTTATCACGTTCCGACCAACGTGTAAAGAAAAGGCGTTTTTCTTTACTGTAGTTGAAAAGTGAAGGCATCCGCCGTGCTTCCGTCATGCAGCAGACTTGGAAATCGCGCCATTTTCACACCACGGCCGGCCCTCAAGGCAGCCGGTAGTAGCCGTCGGGATTGAAGAGGTAATACACGTCCTTGGGATTCGGGCGGGGGAGGAACATGCAGGGGCGGCCTTTTTCGTCGACGCCTTCGGTGAGGTAGGGTACGGCAGACGCGGCGCCAGCCTCCCCGCGCAGCGGCAGCAGGGTGAAGGTGGGGGTCGGTTTGGGGGTGAGGTCGGGATGTTTGACCTGCGCCGTCTCGCGGACTTCATCGACAATGTGGTCCACCCATTTCAGGTTCACGGCTTTGTCGGCGAATTCACTCCAGTCGCCGGTGGACGCTTTGCTATACATCTTTTTGATGAATTCCTCGGTGCTGATGCCCATCTTGGCAGCGATGGGTCCGGCAAGGCGCTGCCACCACTCCTCGATCTCCTGGATGGATTCCTTCTGCTGGGTGAGGTTGCCGAAGGAGCCGCTGCTGATCTGGTGGTGCAGGATCACAGCATTGGGATAGGCGAAGGATTTGTCCGCAAGGGTGGCGATGCAGGCGGCCATGCTGGCGGCGAAGGATTTCACCACCACATAGACCGGAGCCTCGCTGCCCTGCATGGACTTCAGAATCTTGTACCCCGCCATGACCGAGCCGCCGGGGCTATTGTCGATGACGATGAAGATGGGGAGCTTCGAATCCTTATTATTAAAATAGGCGATGCGCTCGGAGACATCATCGGCGGTGACGGTCATGATCGGGCCGTTGAGCGAGATGCGGCGGTCGGACACAATCAGGGTTTTGCCTGCGAGGGGATTGTCAGGATAGGAAGGCGCCGTAGTGGCATACTGGGACGCGATGAGTTCCTTTTCCTTCTGCTCGATCACGGTGGAAAGCCGGGTGATTTCGGAACGCGACTCGGCCTCCTGCAGGCGCAGATCGGACAATTTCATCTCGGCCCTGTTCTTGGCGATGGCGCTTTCGAGCGTGAGTTTTTCATTCTCCATCTTCAGGCTGGTCAATTCGCGGTCTGCTTTTTGTCGGGCGCCCTCGAATTCCGCGGCGATCCGGGCCTTTTCCTCTTCGGCCTTCAGGGCGGTGCGTTCCAGTTCGGCCCGGCGGGAGGCGAGCTCGGCTGAGAGACGTTCCTTGGCGATCAGGTTTTCTGTCGTCAGGCGGTCGCGCTCGGCGGCGAGCTTGGCGGTTTCCTTTTTCAGCTCCATCAGGGCCGGGTCATCCACCACAGCCGGGGAAGGCACGGGTGCGGCAGGGGCAGCGCTGCCGGTATTTCCAGTTTGCGTCGCGGGAACGGCGGGCGCGGGCGGGGCCACCTCCTGCGCCAGGGCCGAGGCGAGGGTGGCAGCCAGCAGAACAGACGAAGAGCAGAGGGAGACGCGTTTCATGGCAGTAGCGGAGAATCGCGGCAAACTTGCCGCCGGATGGAATACGATACCCCCGGAAGAAAATTCCGCCAAAAAATTCCGGGCTTGAGGAATAGCTGCAGGCAGGGAATGCGGACGGGATGAAAAAAGCATTTGTGCTCGGTGCCGGATTGGGGACCCGGCTGCGTCCCCTGACGGATCAATGGCCCAAACCGCTGATCCCGGTGCACCACCGTCCCCTGATGGTGCGGGCCTTTGAGCACCTGCGCTCCGCCGGGGTGGAGGAATTTGTGGTGAATACCCACCACCTGCCGGAATCCTACCATCAGGCCTTTCCGGACGGAACCTGGGAGGGGTGCCCGGTGCACTTCCGCCACGAGCCCGTGCTGCTGGAGACCGGCGGAGGGCTGGCGAATGTGGCGGACCTGCTGCAGGACGGGCCCTTCATCGTCTACAACGGCGACATCCTGACTGATGTGCCGCTGCAGCCGGCCTGGGAGGCACATCTGGCTCAGGGGAATCTGGTGACGCTGCTGCTGCGCACCGACGCGCCCGTGCGCAATGTGGCCTTTGATGAGGCCGCCGGGCAGGTGCTGGATCTGCGCAATAGCCGCAGGTTGAATCATCCGGACCAACGTGGTTTCACCGGGCTGTATGTGGTCAGTCCTGCCTTTTTCAACTACCTCGTGCCCGGCAAAATCGAGAGCGTGGTGGCTGGGCTGCTGCGGGCGATCGATGCCGGGGAACCCATCGGCGGGGTGCTGGCCGATACCAGTGCCTGGCTGGATTTGGGTGACCGGAGCAGCTACCTCGCGGCCCACGCCGCCGGGCGGACCGCGGGATTTCCTCAATACCATCCGTGGAATGCCGCAGAGACGGCCGCGGTCCATCCGTGCGCCCAGGTGGATCCTTCCGCCATGGTGGATGCCGATTCCTCCGTCGGACCGGATGCCGTGGTGGAAGCTGGTGCCGTGGTGCGCGGCTCCGTGATCTGGCCGGGCGGGCGGGTGGCTGCGGGAGCCGTCCTGACAGGATGTGTGGTGCGCTGCGGCCAGACCGCAGCTGGTGTGCTCACTGGCGTGGATGTGTGAGGATTCCACCGGCCCTGCGACTGGTGGAATCAAGGATTCCTGCTGGCAATCCCGCAGGATCGCATGTTGATGCGTCAACTCCATGGATACCACCCCGCTGCCTGTCTTATATGTCTGGTCCAAACTGAGCGCCCTCCGCTGGGAGGACGCCTGGCAGGAGCGCTTTTACGGCATGCCCCGGGTGAGTCCTGTCTTCACCACCCTGCCAGGCGGGAAGACCGTGCGGGTGGAGGTGTATTGTGAGAGGAAGGCCGATGCGGAGCACATCCGGAAGGAATTCGGCGGCAGCCTGCGCACCCTGAAGCCGCAAAACTGGGCCGCCCCCGCAGCCGCCCAGTTGAAGCCGGTCGTGATCCGCGACCGCCTGATCATCGCCCACGACGAAACCGCCCTGGCGGAACAACAGGCTGCCCATCCGGACCGCATCGTCCTGCACGTGCCCGGCGAGATGGCGTTCGGCACCGGGGATCATGCGACCACTTCCACCTGCCTCCGGCTGCTGGTGGACTACGCCGCCGCCCGCACCACCCCATGGAGTGTGCTGGACATGGGCTGCGGCACCGGCATCCTCGCCCTGGCCGCCGCCAGGCTGGGCGCAAAACCCGTCAGCGGCTTCGATTACGATCCTGCCGCCGTGCGCATCAGTAAAAAGAACGCCACTCTCAACAGCGTGCGCGGCGTGAAATTTACCTGTGAGGACATGACCACGTGGGAACCGGGTGCGCCACATGACGTGGTCCTCGCTAACATTTTCTACGATGTGTTGACCCTCTCCTTTGGCAAGATCGCGGCCGCCACCAAGCCGGGTGGTCTCGTGATCGTTTCCGGGATTCTCCAC
>JAYUWQ010000390.1:0-11990 GCA_043753485.1 bacterium | reverse complement strand
CAATCACTTCCGGAATTTTATTTTCCTGCAAGGCCACCTCATAGAAACGGCTGTAGGCTTGGCTTTTTACAGGGGGTGACAAGGAGTCAGCCCAGGCCAATCCGCCCGCCAAATCTTTGGCGGAAAACGCCTGGATCAAATTGGGCTCCAGAGATCGACGCTCCATCTCGCTGGCTTGGTCCCGGAAAAAGGCGGCTGCCCCGGGCAAATCATTCCGGGTCCACTCGTAGCCCAATAGTCCAATCGTACCCGCCCGCCCTGGATCGTCCGCCGGCAGCGACAGCACCCAGGCCATCGCTGGCTTAAACTCTTTCTTCGCCCACTTCTGTGCGATGGCTGTAACAACCAAATCACGCGGAGCGCCGGCTGGCATGGCATCCAGGAGTTGTTTTGCGGAATCCACGCCCTTCTCGGCCATCGCTCCCGCCAGATGGAAAAATCCTGCGGTGCGCCCGCCTTCCAGATTATCCTGGAGCCATTCCAACGCGGCGTCCGGGTCCTTTTTGGCGAGGGCTTTTATCATTTCAGCTCCAGCCTGTTCCCGCTGGGCGGAAGGAGGAGTTTCCTTGAACCACGCCTGAGCGCCTGCCGGATCCACTTCGGCAAAACGGCAGGCCATGCGTTCCCACAGCTTGTCTTGCTGCTCCGGCGGGCGTGTTTTCAGCCATTCCGCCGCGGCGCTGGGATTTTGTTTCACCAGTTCCCCGAAAGCGTTGTCCACAGCATCATGTATTTCCGGGTTTTTGAACGCGCCCGCCGGAGCATTCCCGGCGGCTTTGAGAAATGCGGCGGGATCCTTCTTCCAGACCGAATCCACCAGGCGGTCACCGCCCGGCATCATCTGCAGCTTGGCCGCAGCCTCGAATGCCTTCACTGGATCACTGGTGAACAGAGTCTGCACCACCTCCCACCGGGCCGTGCGGAACTGCGGACGATTGCTCAGGGAACCCGCAGCGGTCAGGGCGGCATCGGCATTCCGCAGTGCCCACGTGCGGAAGAGAATCCCGCGCACGGCCTCAAACTGTTCGCCATCCTGATCCCATGCGGTGCGGCTCAACCCCTTCAGAAAATCAAACAGGCCCTCCGCATCCGTCTCCGCCCAGCGTTGGGCGACTGCGCGCTTTTCGCGGCGGGGCGTGGTCTCGCTCTGGAACATCTCGCGCAGGCTGGCCGGATCCACCTTTTCCAGCGCTTCCAGGAAGCGAAGCCGCCACAGGAGGGGATCTTCCTCCACCGCTGGGGTGGCCGGCAGCGGAGCCCCGCCGCTCTTCCCGGCAACCTGATGGGATAAAGTCATAGGAGGGGGCGGCCCCGGTAGCACCCCGCTCACGCTGAAAAAAGCCCCCAGCGCGGCGGCCAGCGAGATGGTGGGCCAGAGCAGGGAATGGCGGATCATATCAGAAAGAGTTTTGGAGTTTGGTCATTGGCCCCGGGCTTCCCGGCTTTTGATCATTTGTTGAAGCATCTGCTGTTGCTGGGTGGAGAGGGGGATTTCGTCCGCCAGACGTTTGACCTTGGAAAAATCGGTTTGCAGCAGGGACAGCAGGATATTCATCTGCGCCGTTCCCCGCTGCTCCGGATTCGTCATCGTAGCCACCCACTGCAAGGCATCGTCAGGCGAACTCATGCCTATTCTCTGCACGAGTCCCTGCACCGCCGCTTCGCGGAGCGGCCCGGCGGGCTGGGACGAAAGCCATTCGGAGGCCGCGTAAGCATCGGCATCTGCCCAACTGCTGACGGCCGACAACATGGCTTTTTCCTGGACTGGTTGCTCCGTCTGCTGTGCCGCCCATGTGATGGCTCCGGCAGGATCATAGATTGCTTGCTGGGTGGCCAGCACCTCGGCGATGGAGACCTTACTGGCGGCGTCGAGATCACCCGCTAGCAGGGACTTGGCACGGTCGGGCTCGCGCGCCGCAATGGTCCGATAAACATCCGAGACCGTCGTCTGTCCCTGGGCGGTGAAGGGAGCCGGGAAGGTTGCGGCAATTTCAGCCGCGAGGTCAGGATCACTGGTTTTGCGGGCGCGGTTCGACAGGGCATTGATCAGGCTCAGTTTCAGCCACTCGTCGGTGGTTTGCCGGAGTTTGCTAAGCGCGGCTGACGGATCTTTTTCCGCCCACTGGGAGGCGACCTCGTGCAGCATGTGTTGGCGGGTGCTGTCATTGGGTTGACTGGCGAGCTCATCGAATTCGCGCGAAGGGTCACCGAGATGGGGCCTGCTGCTGGTGTCTCCCGGGTGCTTATTATCCCGGAGCGGGGAATTTATCCCGCCAAATTCTCCGACACTCACGTATTCATCGTCGTCTCCCGAGAGGCGGCTCCAGGAGACGCGGCCATAAACCGAAGAAAGCTGCTGCTCACCGGCCAGAATTTGCTCCCCGGAGTTACGGAGAATCGCCGCGAGCTCTGTAGCCTTCCATTCGTCCCGGCTGGGCAGGATCTCGGAATTAAATAACTCCTGGAAGGAAGCATCTCCTCCTTCCTCGGCACGCTGGCGCAGCCACGCCGCGGCGGCCTTCGGATCCTGCGCCGCCCAGGCGCGGACCACGGCCCGGACCGGAGAATCGCCGGCCGCCGCTTTGGCCATGGCGGGATCTTTGGTCAGTTCATCCAGGCGTGCGGCGGTGCCTTTCGGATCGGTTTCGGCCCAGGCGCGGAAGACTCCGCGCAGGGCGGACTCGCGCTGCGCGGGATCGGTCAGATCCTTCGCCCACGCGTAGGCGGCCTTGGCGTCGCGGCGGGCCCAGCCTTCCGCGAGGGACGAGGAAGCGAAGTTTTGCTGACCATTGCCGGAAAGCCCCTGCAGCAGGCGCAGGGCCGCGGCGCTGTCCTGCGATCCGAGGAGACGGAACGCGGTGCCGATCTTATCCTTGCCAATTTGATCCGGCTTCAGGCGCGGCAGGATATTTACGAAGGCTTCCACGTGATCCGGCACCAATCCCGCCACAATCTCCCGGGCAAACTCCACGCCCTCTTTCCCCTGCCCTTCCGCCCAGGTCAGGGCCCCATCCGCATCCACCTGCGCCCAGGCCTGGAGAAACTGGTTTCGGTAGCCGCCTTTCTCCCACGTTTCCAGCAGCGCCCAGGCTCCGGCAGGGTCTGTCCGCGCCATCTGCTCAAACACCAGGGTGCGCAACGAACGGCGGCGGAAGGCATCGGCAAACGCCTGGGCCTCGTCGAGCAGCGCCATCATTTGCGTCAGGTCCGCGCCCTGCAACCGTCCGCAAAACCGCTTCTGGTCCGCCAGGACACTATCCAGAGGAAAATCCGCCGCCCCCCGCGTTTGGGCTGTGGCCTCTGGTGCCGCTGACCGGGACGTCCCCTCCACGCTGGCGGCTGCCTCTCCCGCATCCGGGGCCGTGACCGACCGCATGCGCCAGGCCAGCCCTCCCCCCAACACCGCCGGCAGCAACACATAAAAGGCGATGCGGGCGGGGAGGATGTTCATAACGCCTGCATCCTATCAGCACGGACCCTCACGCGTCAAATATTGTTTAACGACTGGCGCCACGTTTCTGTCAGGCCGGTTTCTTCTTCGGCCCTGCCTTCCTTTTCACCTGACTGCGCGGTTTGGCAGCCGGTTTCGTTTTTGCAGCCGCTTTTGGCATTTTGTTGCGGGGCGTGGCTGGCACGTCGGCGGCCACCGGCGCTTCAGGATCAGCCAGTTCTATACCGAACAACGCGCCCAGATCCTCTCCGCCAAAGTCGCCAGCGGCCTGGTCCGCGACCGTTCCCAGCACCGCCGCCGAGGACGCGATCAGTTCTGAAGGATCGACTCCACGTAGCTCGAAGAAAAATCGGGGATCGCGGTCAAACAGCACCCCGACGGCATAGAGCACGGCGGCCTGGTGTTTGCAGAGATCCGCCGCATCCGGGCAGGTGCATTGATGCCGGATTTCCCTGGGTCCCGGAAAGAGTCCATCCTCCGGGTCCACCACCACTTGCATCACGTGGTCCCCCAGTTTCCCGCCCAGCAGGTCCAGTAGACTGGCGACTTCCCCCTGGCAAGTCTCCTTGATCCTGGCCCAGGCGGATGCCTGCAGCGGGGCGATCCTGACTTCCACTTCATACAAGGAAGACCCCGTCACCTCTGCGGTAATGACGCCCTGCTCCACGGCCAGATTGTAGACATGGCCTGCCCGCAGATAACTGCGCCCCCGCGGCAAGCGCGTCTCATAACCACAGTAGGTTTCCAAATGCCGGCACCATGCCTGCCCCCAGAAATTCACTGCCAGTTTCCGCCCTTCCGGGGCCACGAAGGCTTCGTATTTTTCTCCGCGCTTCCTTCGTTTTTCCAGATCCCGTTGGGTTTTGGCTTTCTGCTCGGCAGCATCGCTGTAGTCATACCACGACATAGGAATTGAAAATGAAATGAGAGGAGCCGACCCATGGATCGGCGCGGGAGATCACTTGATACAGTGCCAGAAACCAGCCGGGATCAAGTCGCACGGCATGGCCATCCGCCGGCCTCACACCCGTCCGGTGCGGCAGGCTTCGGCGAGGCCATCCGCGACGGCCTGGGCGTATTCCCGGAAAATACTGCGCCGCAGTTTGCCCGCGATTTCCTTTTCCCCGTCGTAGTCTCCAGCCTGGATGCGGTCAAAAACTTCCTGGTTGTTCATGACATAAGGTTCCGTGAAGACGACGGGGCAATGATACACCCGGTTGGCCAGCAGATTGCGCACCCAGAGGCAGGGGTTGTCATTCACCTTGCGGGCGTTTTTCCCCAGATAAGTAAAGGGTGGCAGGCCGGTGGCGGACGCAAGGTGACGGGCCACCGCATCGCAGAGGCGGATTTCCTCATCGGGGATGCGTTGGACGAGCCGCAGCAGGGTATCCAACCGCTGGTCGTCATTGGAAAACTCCGCCGCGCTGAGGCAGCCATGCGCAAGCACATGCACATGGTTCGCCGGAGAAAACACCGGCTTCCCGGCGTCACTGCCCCATCCTTCGGCATTGAAGTGCAGACAGACCAGCAGGTCAGGTTTCAGCACGTCATTGACCCGTTGCCCGCGGGTGCGGATTTCCGAGGTGCGGTAAAAAAGCCGCTCCGCCTCGCGCCGGACCTGGGCCTCAGTGGGCACGATCGAAACGCCCAGCGATACCGCCAGGCTTTCACGGGCTTCCGCTAGCAGCGCGTCGGGCTGCTGGGAAGTCAGGGGTTCGTGGGTTTCCCGGACCAGGCTCACAGTGGCCCCCATGGCCTCCAGCAGCGGGCGCAACACGCGGGCCGTCTGCAGGGTCAGCTCACCCTCCATCACCGGTGGCGCCTCGCCCATCTGATACCAGCGCGCCTCCATCTTCGCCCAGCGGCCGCCAATGTGGCCGGGATCCAGGGCGATCCTGACACCTTCCAGGGGGCGTTCGGCCGAAGGGGGAGAGCCCATTTCCGCCGCCGGTCGCCAGTATCTTGCGGATGGCCTGGCTTGAAGTTCCCTGGCAAATCTCAGTTCAAACCGTTCGGCGTCCTCACGCGCCGTGGTGGTGCGGATGATGGCCCGGTCTTCCCGCTGTTCGACGGTGCTCCAGAAGGCGCTCCCGTCCGTCAGCACATTCTCCAGCAGGTGGCGGAATTCCGGGGCGGTGATGGAGTCCTGCCAGGCTTCCAGCCTCGACCAATCCGGCGGCGGCGCCAGTTCCGAAAGGTTCCACAACTTCACCGGAGGCACTGGCACCGGCGGCGGCAGGGTCATCACCGGAGCCGGCAGCTTGCTATCGCAACCGGCGAACAGCCCCGCCGCCGCCGCGGCACTGGTTTTGAAAAATCGGCGCCGGGTGCCAGGATTGCCGTTGGACAAAACCGGACCCGCTGCGGTATGGACGGGAAGTGGATGATTCATTGACTTTTCCTGATGCCGCAACGCTGCGGATCCTGTTTTTAGGGGATGTATTCGGCGAACCCGGACGCCGGGCCATCGCCGACCGCCTCCCGGAGCTTAAAGAACGCCTGAGGCTGGACTTTATCATCATCAATGGTGAAAACGCTGCCGCGGGCCGTGGACTCAGTCCCAAGCTCTGCATCGGCCTGCTCCGGGCCGGAGCCACCGTGGTCACCCTCGGGGACCACTGCTGGGACCAGTATGAAATCACCGATTACATGGCCACGGAACCGCGCCTGCTGCGCCCGCTCAATTTTCCGCGCGGCACTCCCGGCCAAGGCAGCATTGTGTTGGAGACCGACAAGGGGAAAGTCGCCGTGGTCAGTGCCATGGGCCGCACTTTCATGAACCCGCCGATCGAAAATCCCTTCCTTGCTCTGGATCAGGAGGTCGCGGCCTTGCGTCAGGAAACCCCGGTCATCTTCCTCGATTTCCATGCGGAGGCCACCAGTGAAAAAATCGCGATGGGCCGATACCTGGATGGCCGCGTCTCCGCGGTGGTCGGCACCCACACCCACGTCCAGACCGCCGACGAAACCATCTTCCCCGGCGGCACCGCCTACCTGACGGATGCCGGCATGTGCGGGCCCATTGAAAGTGTGATCGGCAGCCAGATCCAACCCGTGCTGGAGCGTTTCACCACTTGCCTGCCAAGGCGTTTCACCGTTGCCAGCGGCCCGGTGCTGCTCTGCGGGGCCGTGATCGATATCGACGCCGCGACCGGCAAAGCCAAATCCATCGTGCGGCTGCAGGAACGCTGGGAGCCGCCAGCCCTTTGACTACGGAGACGATGAAGTGTCCGCCTTGCCCTGACTGCATGAAAAAAACAACCCTCCCGGAGACCACCCCGCTTTTTCTCGGCATCGAAGGAGGGGGAACGCGCACCAAGGCGTTGTTGGTGGATGGCGCCGACCGCGTCCTTTATGAAGCCAGCTTTGACGCCGGCAATTTAAAACTCCTCTCCGACCGCGAACTCCAGTGGCGGCTCAGGGAAATTGCCACCCGCCTGCCCTGCCCTGTCACCGCCCTCGGTGCCATCGCGATAGGGCTCGCCGGCACCCGCACCGAGCAGGACCGCGACCGTATCCGCCGCGCGGCCTCGCGTATTTTTCCCAAGGTCCCCTGCCTCGCCACCAACGACCTCGAAACCGCCCTCGCCGCGGCCCCGGAAAAGTCCGGCATGGCATCGCGCGTGCTGGTGCTCAGCGGCACCGGCTCCTGTTGTTATGGCAGCACCCCGGAAGGGCGCACCGCCAAAGTCGGCGGCCGGGGCCACATTATTGGCGACCGCGGCAGCGCCACGGAAATCGGCCTCAAGGCCCTGCGTGCCCTCGTCGCCCAGGCCGACCGTTCCGGCACCTGGCCAAAACTGGGCACGCTGATCCTTGATGCCTTGACGCTCAATGTTCCGGACGACCTGATCGACTGGTCCATCCAGGCCGATAAAACCGACATGGCCAGCCTCGCCATCCCGGTCTTCAGGGCCGCCGCCCAACGCGACCCCCTCGCCCGGGGAATCCTGGCGGAAGCCGCCGAAGCCCTGGCTACCGACGCGGCCGCCTGTGCAGGGCACCTGACCGAAGCCAGCCAGCCCGTCCATTTCATCCTCAATGGCGGCATGCTCCTCAATAATCCGGCCTTCGCCAAAGACGTGACCCGGCGCCTCCGGCAAAAATGGCCTGGCGCCCGCGTGGAGGCGCTCACCCGCCCCAGCGTCTGGGGAGCCGTCGCCCTCGCCAAATCCCAGCCTCCCCGTCTCACGTCCCCTGGCAAAACCAGCCCACCATCCCCCCTCGCTCCGCTGACGGCCCTGCTGGATTCTCCCACCGAGCACCGGAACCCCCGGTCCACCAAGCTCGACACCATGCCGCTCGCCAAGGCGGTGAACCTCATGTTGGACGAGGAAAGCCAAGTCCCCCACGCCATCGCCCAGGAGCGGTCTACCCTGGTCAAGGTCATCGAAACCATCATCCAGGCCTTTCAAAAGGAAGGCCGGCTCTTCTACATCGGAGCCGGCACCAGTGGCCGCATGGGAGTGCTGGATGCCAGCGAATGCCCCCCCACTTTCCGTGCCCCGCGCGAACAGGTGCAGGGCATCATCGCCGGAGGCCAGCGCGCCCTGTGGTCCGCTGTGGAAGGGGCCGAGGATGACGCCACCGCCGGAGCCGAAGCCATCCGCTTCCGCAACGTCAAATCCCCGGACGTCGTGATCGGCATCGCCGCCAGCGGCCGCACGCCTTATGTCTGGGGTGCCCTTGCCGAAGCCAAGGCCCGTGGCGCCGTCAGCGTGATGCTGTGTTTCAACCCCACCATCAAAACTGTCCTGAAGCAAAACCCTGACGCCTTCCACCCCGACTTCGTCATTGCCCCCGACCTCGGCCCGGAAGTCCTCACCGGATCCACCCGCCTCAAGGCCGGCACTGCCACCAAACAGATCCTGAATCTGTTCACCACCCTGGCCATGAGCCGCACCGGCAAGGTCATGAGCAACCTCATGATCGACCTCAATCCCTCCAACGTAAAACTCCGCGACCGGGCCCAGCGCATCGTCTCCGAACTCACCGGCGCGGACCGGGCTGCCGCCCGGGCGGCTCTGGAAGCCAGCGGCTGGGTGGTCAAAGCCGCCTACGAACTTCTAAAAAAACCGTAGCCATCCGCCAAATTCAAAGGAATATCCCGCCGTGTCCGGTGTCGTATCCGATACCAGTCATTCCATAAACCCAAATACCACCCATGAAAACCATTGCCCTCCTCCTCGCCACCGTTGCTTCTTTGACCTTCTCCAGCTGCACCTGCACCAAATCCGGCTCCTGCTGCTCCGCTGACAGCGCGACGGCCACCAAGGCCTGCTGCAAGGATGCTGCTGCCAAAGGCGTGGCCTGCAAGACCTGTGCCGCCACCAAAAAAGCCATGTAATTCCGGCTTCCAGCCCGTTTTACTCCCAATTGAGACCGCAGGCCGAAACGCCTGCGGTTTTTTGTGCAGCCTTCCTGTTACCGGTTTTCGGAAAAGCCACTCTCAATCAGCGCGGCGATCTGCGCCATGGCCTGCTCCGCATCCTGCCCCTCCGCCGTCACCGTCAGCTTGGAGCCATAGCCCGCCGCCAGCATCATCAGACCCATGATGCTTTTCCCGTTCACCTGCTCCTCATCCTTTTCCACCCAGATCTCCGCCTGGTGGGCACTGCTCACCTTCACGAACATGGCCGCAGGCCGGGCGTGGAGTCCAAGCTTGTTGGTGATGGTGAATTCGCGGGTCAGCATAATGCCAAAAATGGCTGCCGGAAACCAGGCGGCAAGGGCAGATGGCGCATTTCCGGAAAATTTAATCCCTAGCTGATTCGCTGCTCCTCCATCGTCCTCAGCAGGGTTTTGTTGAATTCCACCGCACTGTGGTGGCCAAAGCTCCGGAGCTTCTGCTCCAGTGCCGCCACCTCCACCAGCCGGGCCGTGTCCCGCCCCGGCCCCACCGGCAGCTCAATCAGCGGCACATCGATATCCATCACTTTGTAATACTGCTGCACCATGCCGAGGCGGTCCACGTCCGGGAATTCCTTCAGCGGCTTCAGATTCACCACCAAATCCAGCCGTTTCCGCACCCGCATGGACGCCGCACCAAAAAGCAGCGGCACATTCACTACCCCAATGCCCCGCACTTCCATGTGGAAGCGCCCCAGCTCGGAAGCCGTCCCCTCCAATTCCCTTCCCTCCGGCGCCCTGAGCCTCACCATGTCATCCGCCACCAGCGCCGCCCCGCGCTCCAGCAAGCCCAGCACCGCCTCGCTTTTCCCCGAACCGCTCTCCCCTTTGATCAGCACCCCGATTCCCTTCACATCCACCATGCAGCCATGCTCTGTCGTGGTCGGGGCAAATTCCCAATCCATCCACAGGGTGCAGGCATTGATGAACCGCATCGTGTCCATGGTGGTCCGGAACACCGAAACCCCCGACGCATTGGCCAACTGCAGCAGCGACTCCGGCATCCGGCGGTTCCGGCACACCACCACACACGGGATATCACAGGCGCACATCTCCTCAAAGCGCTTGGCCTGCTCCCGTTCCGGCAGACTGCCCAGATAGGCAAACTCCGAATTCCCCAAGACCTGAATGCGCTTGTAGGCAAAATAAAGATAGAATCCCGCCAGCGCCAGGCCCGGCCGGTTCACCGAAGGTTCAAAAATCTTCCGCTTCAGCCCCGCGTCCTCACTGATCAATTCCAGCTTCAGATGGGTGCCATGATTGCGGAAAAAATCCCCCACCAGCAAATGACTGATTCGTTTGACCTTGGACATGGGCGCATCCTGGCGCGGCCCCCCCGTCTCGGCAACCGGCGGAAGCGGCCAGCCGGCAAATGTCTTGCCATCCTGGCAGGGAGCCCGTAGTGATCCTCCACGGCGGCCGGCTGTCGTCAAATAACCAGGAAAAGGAACCCCGCGCGCGCCGGCAGCCCAGGATTGAGCTTGCCTTGTTTAGGTTCGAGCCCAGAGGTTCCGTCGTGAAATCGTTCCTTGTCCGGCACCAAACCATCGAAATAGAAACCCGCGGCAAGGGAACTGTCTAGATCACCGGATCCGTCGGGGATTTTCTGAAGAGCAGCGGCATCACGGAGGGTGTTTTGCCGGTTTTCGTCCGCCACACCAGCTGCAGCCTTGTTATCATGGAGAACGCCGACCCTTCCGCCCGGGATGACCTGCATGAATTCTTCGACCGGCTCGTTCCCGAAAACACCCCGTGGTTCCAGCATACCTGCGAAGGCCCTGACGATATGCCCAGTCACATCCGCATGGCACCGGACGGGGTCCCTCCCGGGCACGGATATGGGTGACCTGCCTGCGGGTAGTAACTAACGGACGATGCGGATTGCAGCTGATGATCAGTGTTTGATTGGCTATAATGCGGAGCGGGTAATCCGGTCGGCATGGATATTGAAGATTGATGAAGACCGACGGACGAGACCCCGAACTTCAGGAGGTTCGCGCGGCGGTGAAGGAAATCCCCGGGTGAAACCGTAAACGAATTCACCAGCCATCCTGCCGCCCGCCTGCCGCGCGAAAAATCGTGGGTCGCGCACAAGGGCTGCGCCTGCTTTGATAGTGATCTAAAATCCCATGTTCCGTTTCGATTTCCGTTCACCCGCCATCCTCGTCGCCTGTCTCGGCTTGGTCGGTGCCGTCCGCGCCGCCGGGCCGTTTGAAGACTTCCTGGAGACACACTGTATCCGCTGTCATGGCCCCAAAGAGGAGAAAGGTGAGTTGCGGATCGACCTGCTCCCGCGCGATTTCAAGTTGGGTGCGGACGCTCATCGTTGGGCGGACATCATCGACCAGATCAATTCCGGCGAGATGCCGCCGAAGAAGGAGAAGAAGCCGACGCAGGAGGAAATTGCGGCGTTTGTCACGAGTCTCGATGCGCTGCTCAAGGAGGGCCGCGCGGCGCGGATGGCGGCGCGGTCGGCGGTGGCACATTACCGCCTGAGTCGGAAAGAATATCAAAACACGGTCTATGACCTGCTGGGCGTGCGCTACGATCCGGCCAAGCCCGGGGAGTTGAACGAAGACACCCTTTGGCATGGCTTTGAACGCATCGGATCGGAGTTGACGCTTTCGCCATCGCACGTTGATCGTTACTACCGCGCGGCGGAGCTCGTGCTCGACCGTGCCTCTCCCGCGGCCACGTCCGTTGAAGCCAGCAAAGTCCTCAAGACCGCGGCTGATTTGCGCTACGACGGCGGGAAGTCCCAGCAGGAAACGCTGGACCGGTTCGGCATCAAGCGGCCGCTGCGTTACCTCCTCTTCCCCGGGAACGTCCAAAACGCACTCTCACCCGGGTGGCTTGGTCAAACCGGACAGCAACAGAGCGGGCTGTATCGCGTGCGTCTCCAAGCCAGCGGTATCCGCCCGCCCCATGGCCAGCCGGCCCATCTAAGCATCGGCATGGAGACAGGTGAGGAGACGGTTGCAGGTCTGATCGACTTTGACATCACGGCCCCGGAGGACAAACCGCAGGTTTATGAGCATGAAGTGTTTTTGGAGATGCCGGCGTCGCTGTCCTTCTGCGTGGTGGCCACCGATGTGGTGGACCGGAGGGGCGGCGCGGCCTTCCGCAATGC
>JAYUWQ010000389.1:0-4423 GCA_043753485.1 bacterium | reverse complement strand
CGGCCAGTTCCTTGCTGCAGGCGGAAAGCACCATCGGGTCCTCCGCCACCGAGGCATCCATCAGTTTGGTGGAGACATGTTTTTCCACCAGCTTCCGGGTGGCGAGATCAAAGGTCAGGTCCACCCGTCCGGCATGGATGCCGTAATAACTGGCCTGGGTGTAGGGGATGCCGTTCACGGTCTGATTGCCGATGTCCTGATGGGTATGGGCGGCGATCACCACATCAATCTCCCGGCAGGCCTGGGTCACTTCATTCACCCGGTTCGCGAAGTCATCGGGAGCGGGCTTGGTGCCGAACATCTTTTTCAGGCCGAAGTGGCAGGCCAGCACGATGGCATCGACCTTTTCCGCCTGCAATTTTTTGATGGCATACTGGATGGATTTGAGAGGATCAGCTGCAAAGAAATCGGCCAGGAGCGACTTGTGCAGCCACGCCGGGAGCCCCGGGGTGACACTGCCGATGATGCCGATCCTGAAGCCTGCGACTTCCTTGATCAGATAGGGGGCAACCTTGCTCAAGGGGTGGGACTTATCCAACTGGTTGCTCCACTTGCCTTCCACCCTCGCATTCGAAGCTAGCACCGGCATGGACGAGGCGGTGATGCTTTTCACCACGGTGCCGAATCCCCAGTCGAACTCATGATTGCCGATCACCCAGGCATCGTAGTTGAGTTTGTTGAAGAGGTTGATCAGGAGCTGCCCGTCGCTGGCCCGGCTCTCCGGAGTGCCTTGGTAGACATCGCCGATATCGAGCAGGATGGAGTTTGGCTGCTCCGTGCGCCATTGTTTGATCTGGGTCACGCAGCGGGCGAAGCCGCCGAGATCTTCCACGCCCTCGTAGGATTGAGTCGGCAGGATATGGCCGTGCAGGTCGGTGGTGTTGAACAAGGAAATGGTCAGTTGCCCCGCCTTGGCTTCCGCTTCCGCCCGGGCCTGCCACGGCTCCCAGGTGGAGACGGCTGCCGCGCTGAGGCCCAGGCTTTGCAGGAATCGACGGCGGGCCATAGGGAAAGGAGAGGTTGCCTTCATTGCGGCAAATTACCGGCCCTCCCGGTGGCGGCAAGCCGATTCCCGCTTCGCCACCGGCGCGATTTATCTGAAAATGGGCAGCGGTGCCCTTGGGCTCACGACTTCCTTGCGGGCGCCCTCCTCCCGGATGAATTCTGCCCCAGCATGAATTCAAGTCCCCCCTCACTTTTCAGGATGGCGTCAAACCGCAATATGCGGTGTGCGCAAACTGAATACGCATACGGCGATTCGCGTGTTTTGGGTCCTCATGACCTGTATTCATCCAATCTTAGCGAACCTATTCCTGTGCGGGTGCAGTCGATTCGTTGGGAGTGGCAGGACTTTTTAACTCCTAAGAATAGCCTTTCCCCTCTATTGTGTTCTGAGCGGGTTTTTCGTGCGATTCAGGACGCGAATCTCACAGGCTACAAAAGCGCGTTGGTGAAATTGTATCCACCCCCAAGAAAGAGAATTGCCCCTCCCTGCAAATACTTTTGGGTGATCCCAATTGCTCCTCCCTTCAAGATTGGAAAAAAAGTTTATGTCGGCTCCCGGCAGACCCATCAATACCGACTAGCATTCGAGTCGGATGATCCGAAGGATCCTGGTTTCAAGGAAATCGTCGTCGGGGAGAAGGAATTTGATTACCTCAAAAATGTTCCGCTCCTGCACACGTGGGACGGCAGTGACTTTAACAGGTTCACCGAAGTCGAACCCACCAATATCATGGGATCCATGTTTTGCAGCCGGAGGGTGCTTGATCTGGCGGCCCGCGAAAAATGGACCAATATTCAATTTGCCCCGGTGGATGCTCTTGACCCGGTGAGCATTGATTTCCTGAAGGGGCCGTGGCCTCCGCTTGCTTGGTATAGCCAGTATGAACCTGAATAGTCAGGCATGCCGCTCATCCACTCGGGGCCGTGGCTTTGCGGTCCCGGCGGTTAGTCAGGCTCCAGGGGCCTCAAATCAAACCGCGCAGCGTCCGGGCGGCGGTGGTCATGCTGCGGAGTTTGGCGGTGGCGGTGGCTTCGTCATTGACGCAGCGGTTGGCGAAACAGCCGAAGCCGCAGTCGGGGTTCAGGAAGATCTGCTCCGGTCTCCAGAACTGCAGGGCCTCGCGGGCGCGGGCCACGATGCTCTCCGGGGTTTCGGCTTGCCCGGTGCGGGGATTCACGCAGCCGAGGCCGATCTCGCGGTCGCCGAGGGCGCGGCCGATCACCGCGAGTTCCCCGGCGCGCGGGGTGGCATATTCCAGCACCAGTTGCTGCACGTTCATGGCCTGAAAGCAGGGCACCAGCGGTTGATAGTCGCCGGTGATGAGCACCTCCTCGCGGCGCGACCAGTTGCCGCGGCAGACGTGCAGGCCGGTGCGGAAGCGGTCCTCGAACCCGGCGATGACGCGGTTGAAGAGTTCCGCGGCATAACTGATCTCCTCGCTGGCATCCCGCCGTGCCGCAAGGGTGGCACACATAAAGGTGCGCCGTTTGTTTTCGCCGCTGTGTACCACCTCGGTGAGCACCGGTTCGTCGAACTGCACAAAGTCTGCCCCCGCCGCCGCGAGGTCCTCCAGTTCCTCCCGCAGGATCGCCACGATGTCGTCGGCCATCACCGGTTTGTCGCCGTAGGCGGCGCGACTGTGCGCGGTGACCCACATGGCGCGGGTCAGCAGATAGGGGCCTGGCAGGGTGACCTTCACCGGCTGATCTGTCAGGGTGCGCAGGAAACGCAGATCGTCCACCACCAGCGGTGCCCGGCGTTTCAGTTTGCCCACACAGGTCGGATTGCGGATGGCAAAGGCCGGCGCATCCAGGGTTTGCAACATCTCTTCGAAGGCCGCCTTGTCCTCCACCGTGTCCAGCATTTCCGCCAGGGACATGAGCTTGGTGCCGTCCACCTTCTCCGCGAGGAACGAATAAAAGTTGTCCCGCCGCAATTCGCCATCCACCAGGATGTCCACTCCAGCCTCCTGCTGCAGGGCCACGCAGCGGCAGATTTGCCCGTTGGCCACGCGGTCGAAGGCCGCGGCGCTCAGGCGCCCAGTCCGTTTTTCCCGCAGCGCGGCCAGCAGGGTTTCACTGCGCGGCCATGAGCCTACCTGGGTGACCTGAAAGGGTGCCATGGTCACGACTCAAAAAATCCAAGTTTCTCCACCGCTTCCATGAGGGCCGCAAAGCCGGTGGTGCGGCCGGGTTCCCATTGTTTGAGGCCTTCCAGATCCATCATTTCGCGGTGGTCCGGGTTGTCATAACTCATGGAAAAAAGCACACGCAGCCAGGCGGCCTCTGATTCCGCCGGGAAATCCTGACGCACCGCGAAAACACAGTGATCATACCGGTCGGTGGTGGCGAGGATTTCGAACCTGGCCGGATCAATGGTGCCGTCCTGGGTCCATCCCTGCCAGTTCAGATCGATCAGCGCGCAGGCGGCGGCCCCGCCATTTTTCAGGCACTGGAAGGCTTCGCGCTCGCCGCCGATGTGATCGCCATGGAGTCCCACCAGCAGATCAAAGCGGCGCCCGGTGTAGTCCGTGCCCGGGGCCAGGCCTTCCCGCAGCAGCAGGCCCTGCGGAATCAGGCAGGCCTGGGGCGAGTCCCTGGCGCCAAAGGCGATCGTTTTGCCGCGCAGATCCTGCAGCGAGGTGAGGCCACTGTCCTTGGCCACGATGAAATGCGAGACGCGGTCGCGGTCGGTATCCCGCATGGCGATGGCGCGGCAGGTGCCGCCGCTGCGGCGCTGGAGATCCACCCAGGCAAGCGGGGAATGCCACGCCACATCAATCCCGCCAGCCAGTAGCGCGGCATTCTGCCGGTCGTAGTCCACATACAGTTTCACATCGACCGGACAGTCGTTGGCCTCGAAATACCGGGCGATGATCTCCCAGATGACGGAGACCTTGGGATCGTAGAGCACAGCGCCGATGGTGACGGGATGAGACATGATAGGATGGATGGTGGATGGGTTGACGGGGGAAGGGGAGAGTGTTTCCTAGCCGAAGAGTGGCAGCCCCACCAGGGTGCGTCCGATGAATTCGCGCAGGTGGTCCGTGGTGGGGGCCATCACGATGGCGGCGCGGGCATCGCGGAAGACCCGCTCCAGCCCGAGGTGTTTGCTGAACGCGGCGCCGCCGCAGGTGCGCAGGGCAAGATCGGTCACGCGCACCGCCGTCTCGCCGGAGGCAGCTTTCACCGCCAGGACGTGCCGCAGGGTGTCGGGCGCGCCGCTTTCCATTTTATCCAGCACAGCAGCCAGGTAGGCGCGGGCGGTATCGGTGGCCATGCGCATTTCGGCGAGGTTGGCCCGGAGGTTGGGCAGGTCGGAAAGCTTCGTGCCGGTATGCTCAAATCCCTCGGAGGTGATATGCCGTTGGGCCGCCTGGCAGGCCGCTTCCGCCAGCCCGGCCCCGATGGCACCCTG
>JAYUWQ010000388.1:0-1821 GCA_043753485.1 bacterium | reverse complement strand
CAAATTCCGGGACACCGTGCATATCGTCAAGCTGCAGCAGACCCCGCGCCGGGGCACGTTCTATCACGTCTGTGATCCGTGCGATACCCGGAATTGGTTCATGACCTGGTGGCTGGTGGACGGGCCCGCCGGCGCAGAGCGGCATTATTGCGTCAGGCAGTGGCCGCAGGATGGCGACTACATCCCCGGCGTGGGAGATCCCGGCGTGTGGGCCACCGCCAGCGAAAAGCAGAAAGCGGACGGCGACCCCGGGCCCGCGCAGACCGGCTGGGGTTTCACGCTCAAGGAATACAAGGCGGAGATTGAGCGCGTGGAGCGGGAGCTGGGCCTCTGGTTCCATCACAAGGAGGGGGCGGCTCCCCGCCCCATCACCGTGCAGGAGCGCCACATGGACAGCCGCTTCGGCGCCGTGGCCACGCCAAAGGAGGACAGCTACACCACGCTCATTGAGGAGTGCGAGGATATGGGACTGTTCTTTGAGCCCGCCTCCGGAAAGCAATCCAGCGAAGGCCACACCCTCATCAATGACAAGCTGGGCTTCGATGAAACCAAGCCCGTCTCCACCCTCAACAGCCCGCACCTGTTCATTGTCGAGTCCTGCGAGGCCGTCATCTACGCGCTCCAGAACTGGACCGGCAAAGACGGCCAAAAGGGGGCCTGCAAGGATCCGCTGGACACCGTGCGCTATCACTTTCTTTCCAAGCCTGACGACGTCAGCGGCGCGGACCGCCTGCAGCGCCGGGCCCGCGGCTCCTCCTGAAAACCTCTCCCCCCATCACTGTCCCGCCCTGACATGCCACCCCATGGATCTAGAAAAACTCCGCCGCGCCTACGCCCGCAAGCTCCGCCGTGCCCAGGCCATCGCCCTCGTGAAGGAGTGCGGCTTTACGGCCTACACGTTCCGCGTGCTGCTGCAGGCCGGGCAGATCAAGCCCCAGAACATCACCGGCAAACAAGCCCGCTTCGACCGGGAGCAAATCCTCACCCTGCTTTCCTGACTTTATGACACCACCACCCCAAACCCAAACCTGCTGGATCGGCATTCCAAATACTAACGGCCGCTATCTGCGGCTGCAATTCGTCACCGAAACCATCCCGGAGGATAGCGGCCTCGCCTTGGGACAGGAAACCACCACCGCCGCCGAACTCATCACCACCCTGCAAGCCATCACCTTCCGAAACCTGAAATTCACCAACCCGCATTGATCCATGAAAATCACCACTATCAAAGTTACCGCCTCCCGCACTTTCAATCATCCCACCGAGCGTTATGCCAACTTTCGCTTCGACATCAGCGCCAAGGCCCGGCTGGACCCCGGAGAGGATTTTACATATGCCGTCGATTGCCTGCGCACGGACATGGAGAACCTCGCGGAAGGCCACAAACAGGAAATCCTCCGGGAGATCCAAATCCGGCAGGAGCGCGAGGAACTGGCCGCAAATATCCGGCTGGCGGAAGGAATGCCCGGCCTGCTGCCCGGATGGAGGAAGGCGCTGGACGAGGAGGATCGTAGCCCTTGGGGCAGGGACCAGCTGAGGGGCGAGATCCAGCACGGCGAAGCCCTGATTGCTGAGCTGCCGGCTCTGCGCGCACGGCTGGCCGCGCTTCCGATGTTCTCCCTTCTCCCTCCTCCGGAAATCCACCCCGGCCATCCGGACCACCCGGACACCTGCGGGGACGACCGGGACCTCGCCAACTGATCCCCTCCCTGAACCCTGAACCCTGAACCCTTCCACCTTCCCATGAAATTCAATAACGCTGACGAATTCACCCGCCGCGAACTGATGATGAAGCTGGCGAAAGCCACCTTCGGCCTCTCT
>JAYUWQ010000387.1:0-1821 GCA_043753485.1 bacterium | reverse complement strand
TTTCGCCGTCCATTTCCAGCACGAGGCGGAGCACGCCGTGGGTGGCCGGGTGGCTGGGTCCCATGTTCAGGATCAACTTCTCACCGATCATGTCGGTGGTGGTTTCCTGGTAGGCTTCCAGCTGCTGCGAGGTGCGGGCAGCGTTGTCGGGGGCTTCAATTTCTCGGACCACTGTGCTCATGGGCGACGTCAGATTTTTAAGTTCGACCGAGCTTAGAACAGGCACGGGGGCGGGCAAGGTCGATTTGTGAAATTTTTCACAAGCGATCTTCCGGAGCTTCAGGGAGGAGCCTTCACCATGCGCCGGCCCTCCGGGTGAGGGCCAGGGGCGGACCATGAAGTTCATTTAAATGCTGGTAGGCCTTGATTCGCGGGGATAGATTCTCCAATCCATTGAAATGGGAATCCGTCCCACCGCGTTTCCGAACCGTTATCCCTCCACCTATGAAACTCACTCTGCCCGTCATTCTGCTTGTTCTAGGACAAACTTTTCTCTCTGCCGCGGATTGGCCGCAGTGGCGGGGGACCAACCGGGATGATCATTCCCCGGACAAGTCGATCCTGAATCCGTGGCCGGCCAAGGGCCCGGAGCGGAAATGGGTCTTCAAGGACGCAGGTTTGGGTTATGCCGGTTTTTCAGTGGTGGGCAACCAGTTGTTCACCATGGGGGCGATGGACGGTGGGGAGAATGTAATCTGTATTGATGCCCTGACTGGCGCCAGGAAGTGGTCGGTCCAGCTGGATAGCCAGGTTTATCCGAACAATTGGGGGGATGGCCCGCGTTCCACGCCGACGGTGGATGGCGACAGGCTTTATACCTTGTCTGGGAACGGCGTGCTGGGCTGTCTGGCGGCCAAGGATGGAAAAATTCTGTGGAAGACCGATCTGGTCAAAGATCTCGGCGGGAAGCTGCAGAACTGGGGATATACCGAATCGGTGCTGATCGATGGCGACAAGGTCATTTGCACCCCCGGGGGGGATCAGGGCACTATGGCTGCTTTGGACAAAAAGACCGGGAAGGTCCTCTGGCGCAGCACCGGCATCAAGGAAGAGGCCCAATACTCCTCCCCGATCCTGATCACCCATGAGGGAAAAAAACAGCTGGTGCAGCTCCTCACCAAAAAGGTGATCGGGGTGGATCCAGAGAATGGCAAAACCGTGTGGACGGCGAATTTCCCTGGCACGGTGGCCGTGATCCCGACGCCGATTTACAGCAAGGGTTACCTTTACGTGACGGCCGGCTACGGGGTCGGCTGCCGCCTGCTGAAGTTGGGCGGCAAGGAACCGGAGGTGGTTTATGAAAACAACAACATGGTCAACCACCATGGTGGCGTAATCCTTGTGGACGGAAAACTCTACGGTCATTCCGACAAAGGAGGCTGGACCTGTCAGGATTTCCTCACCGGGGAAACCGTCTGGAAGGATGAGTCCCTCGGCAAAGGGGGCGTCGGTTTTGCCGCCGGCCATTTGGTGTGTGTTGATGAGAAATCCGGCGAAGTGGCCCTGGTGGAGGCTTCCCCCTCCGGCTGGAAGGAAAAAAGCCGCTTTACCCTCGATCCCCAGACCACCCAACGCAAACCCCAGGGCAAAATCTGGGTGCACCCGGTCATTGTGAATGGGCGGCTTTACCTGCGGGATCAGGAGCTGATCCACTGCTACGATGTGAAGGGCAGCTGAATTGGAAAAGGCCGTCCAAGGGGCTTGTGAAAAATTTCACAATACCCTTGCGGCAAGGGGGCCGGGGTCTAGTTTCCCCCACCGCGCCAACTGTATTCCACCCATGTCCACCGAGCTTACCCACGCTGCCTACGACTCCAAGAT
>JAYUWQ010000386.1:0-4428 GCA_043753485.1 bacterium | reverse complement strand
CCGGGTGCCAGTTGTGACGGGCGAGAAGGTGACAGTGAAAGTGGTTGTCGCATCCGGAGCCAGAGTGGAGGCGCCCAATGCCCCCAATGAGAAATCTCCGGCATCGCCTGACACACTCAAAGCGAGGCCAGTCAGGTCGATATTACCCAGGTTTTTGACCGTAAAGACCTGAGCCGTGCTGGCTTGTCCCACGTTCGTTCCGGTAAAGTGGTGCGTTGCGGAATTGTTGGAAAGTTCTTCCCCCACCGCAGTGCCTGATCCCGGAAAAACAGCGAGCTCGGGGCCAAAGGCATCGCCGGACAGGAAAATCTCGAGGGCACTTTCCCCGCTCACCACTTGGAGCATCGTTTGCCGTGCCCCGTGATGGACAGGGTGAAAGCGAACGGAAAAAACAGTCTCGCCACCAGCAGGAATCCCAGCTGACATCGCATTACCGCTGTCCACGACGAAATCGGAGGCATGCGGCCCGGTAGACCGGATACCGGTGATGCTAAGCGGAAGGTCACCCGTATTCCTGATCACGAAGTCCTTGGGCGTGCTGGCAGTCAATAACTGCTGGGCATCGAATGCGATGGAGGGAGCAGAGAGGGCCAGGCTGTGGTAAGTGCCTCCATCGACAGCCTGCACTGCTGATAAGCCCTTGGGGATCGAAGCTTGGCCAAACTGATTGTTCCCCCAACCGACTGCTGTGCCATTTCTCAGCACCGCCATGGAATGAGCATAACCCGCCCCAATGGCCCGTACATCGATGGGCCAAGGCCAAACAGTCGACAGCATTGCAGTATTGGAGGCCCACACGCCCCAAGCGACCATGCGGCCATCGTCCTTCAAAGCCAACCCGTGGGAATCCCCGCAGGCAATGGCCGCCACGCCCGTCAATCCGGAAGGAAAGTTCGACAGGGCGGGTGTGTTGGATCCCCAGATGACGACCGTACCATTGGATTTGAGCGCAGCCGTGTGGTTATTGCCAGCCGAAATGGCCTGAACGCCAGTCAGCCCCGCCGGCACCGTCGTGGACGAACCCCAAACGGTGACAGTGCCGTCTGTCTTCAGCGCTACGTTGTGGGCTTGTCCAGCTGAAATCGCCTGCACACCTGACAGACCAGCTGGCACATTTCTTTGGCCGCGGTCATTAGCCCCCCAAACGATCACCGTGCCATCAGTGCGCAACGCTACACTGTGATTTCCAGCGGCGGCGATAGCTCGAATGCCGGCCAATCCGGCGGGGAGGGTCCGTTGCCCCCAGGAATCATTGCCCCAGGCCACGACTGTGCCGTCCGTCTTCAGCACCAGACTATGAGCATACCCCGCAGCAATGGCTTGAATGCCGGTCAACCCGGCTGGTACCGTTGTCTGCCCAAAGGAATTCAAGCCCCACGCGGCAAACCGCGTATTCAAGGGAGTGCCTGCTGGTTGCTCAATGGACATAACTGGCGCAGCCAGCACTGATTGCACCCCCTGCATGGACAACAAAACAAACAGAAACCTTGCGGCATGACGGCGGAGAGAGCCGCTGGGACGGAAGCCGGATTCGGAAATGGAAGATTTCATGGAACGGTTGATTTGGTGCATCATGCCGGGCCTGACAATAGAGCAGATTGCAGAATAGTGATGCTGTGACTTGTCCCGTAACAAGCACCGCCTGATCTGCGGGGTGCCCTCAGTTGGCCAATCTCAAAGGCACTGCGCCGGGGGGCATGATCAGGGACCTCCCGCAGGGAGGAGGGGCGCGTCCTTCCGCATCCGGTAGACCTCCAGCGTATTCAGCGCTTCCACCCCCCAGAGCGTGCCGAGGTGGTCGAATTGTGCGGGGTTTCTCAGGGCTTTCATGACATCCTTGCAGATCATCTCGCTCAGTTCGCGGATGCCGACAATCATGTAGAATTCGCCCTTGGTTTTCCGGGCCAGCTCCATCTTCGCCGCCAGCGCTTCCTTGGTCCTGACATACATGTCACCGCGGGGTTCGTAGGCGAAGGTGTGGCGCCACAGCCAGCCGGTGTAGATGTTGGATGGCCCGCTGAAGCCGCGGGGTTCATGGGCCCCGCGGGTCATTTTCCAGGCCCGCTTCAGGTTCTCGCGGGGATGGCGTTGGAAGTCTTTGACCATGGGAGCCCCGAGGGCGGCAAATCCCCCCAGCGCGGCGGCCCCGGCCACGCCCCAGCCAATCGCCCGCCGTCCCGCGGGCCATCCGGGCCGCCACGCGGCCACGGCTCCCGGGCGGGGGGTGACCGCCGTGGCAAACAACACCGCCAGCACCGGCAGATTGTAGAGCAGATACCAAGTGAGGAGCTCCACCCGCAGCCCGTATTTAAAATGCAGCGCGGCCACCAATCCGCTTAACAGCACCGCCCCGCAGATCGACAGCATAAATCGGTCCAGACGCCACAGACGCACCGCCCCCCACAACAAAATCAGGATCAACCCTGCCAACGCGGCCTTGGTCCAAGGCGACTTCCGCATCAGCCGTTCCATCGACACCTCGCGGGGATTCTCCTGTTCCTGCTCGTGCCAGGGAATGCCGGTCAGAATTTCGGAATCAATGTCATGCCGCCAATGGTCCTCCATCGGCTTGGCCCGACGGCGGATTTCCTCGATCGATTTCCGCATTTGGAGCTGGCTTGGCATCGCCAGGGGAATGAACAGCATCGCCCCCAGCAGTCCTGCAGCCATCCAGCGCACCACGGCCACGCGGCGCAGGGACTTGTCAGGCATTGGCCCCCACAACAACCGGGCCGCCACCACTCCATTGGCAAAAATCAGCGCATAGACGCCGCCTTTCCAGGAATACATCATCAGGAATTGCATCAGTCCGAAAACCAGCCAGTCGCGCTTCCGCCCGTCCCGCAGCGCTTTCATCACGGCCCACAGGGTCAGGATAAAAAAGAGCAGCATCAGGGAATAACCACGTGCTTCTACGCTGAACCGGACGTGCCACGGATGCACCGCCATAAAAACCGCCGCCACCAATCCAGTCACCGGACGGCCCAGCCAGCGCAACCATCCTGCCAAGGCGACCAGCGAGCCCAGTCCTGCCGCCAACGGCACCAGCCGCACCACCGCTTCGCGGAACGACCACACGGGATGCCCGCCGAGGTTTTGCCAGGTGTTCAGCGTCACGCGCTGCAGCAGGGTCGACAGCCAATGGTTATTGCCGCTCTGGTCACCAAAAAATGCCTGATTCCAGTCCACGGTATTGAACCGCACCGTATCCTGGATGGAGGCTCCTTTGCTGGTCGGCTGCCATTTTCCGTGAACAAAATCACAGAACATCCACCCTTCATCCCCCCAAAAACCCAGCGACATGGCCGGCCACCGTTGCCCGACCGCAAAGGTTAAAATGCCTGCCATTGCCAGCCAGAACCAGCACGACCGCAACTGGTCCCCCGCGGATCCGGCCACCCGCACCGGCACCGCCGCCGCAGCGCCCCACCAGCGTTTCAGCAGTAAAAGCAAGACTCCTATTCCCCCGGAGATCACCAGCCCGATCCACAAACCGGCCGCGATGTATTCCCGGACCGGCACCTGCTTCACGCCGCCCTCTTCGAAGGCCCGGGTGGCGCCTGGTTTCCGTGCGGCCACCGCCCAGATCAGACAAAACAAAACCCAGCCTATCAGTAACCAACGGATTGCCGCCTCCGGACTTGGTCTTTTTGGAAGGATTTTCCTGATCATTGAGGGAACCTTACTCGCCGAGGCCCGGCAAAAATGTTACCCGATTCCTCGATCATGACAAAATTTTCATGACCTCGATTATGCCGGCCAGGGAGTGCCGGGCCGCGCCTATTCCAGCTTCACCTGACGCGCCCGGACCCGTTGAAACAGCGCGGGGAGATCCCCGTATTTGACGGCGCCGGGCAACAGGTGGCGGTCGAAGACATCACGGAGTGCGGCAAACCGGAAAGGGGTGGCCGCCAGCTGCGCCACTTCCACGACGCCGTCCGGCACCTGGGTCAGGGCCAGCGCGGTTTCCGGCACGAGGGCACTTTCCGCGTGGACGTCGATCGAGGAGGGATGGGGATCATGCTGGCGCATCCACGCCAGCAGCGCCAACACATCGTGGGCCCGGCGGGCCGGCAGCGGGGTATTGTAGCCTGCGGTGTACCCGAGGAAGTCCCGGTCCTTGGCCACCCGCCGCACCTGACCGGGAGCGCCTTCTGTTTCGGTGAAAAGCTGGGGAATGGCCACGGCGGTCCGCGCCGCCAGGGCGGCCTGCACTTCCGCCGAATTTTCCGCGGCCGCGCCATCCTCCGGGAGCCAGAGCGTCACTTTGCCGGACCACTCGTCAGGATACAGGAACACACACCGCACCTGTTCCGGCGTTTTCCCGTGGGTCAGCGTTCCCGTCATCCGCTGCACCTTCCCCTTGCGGGTCCGCGTGTCATCCAACTTCCAGTCAAACGGCCCGCGGGCCACTTCTTCCCACGTCCG
>JAYUWQ010000385.1:0-1822 GCA_043753485.1 bacterium | reverse complement strand
TATTCCCCGGTCAGCATTTCCTCGGGCGGCTGGCCCACCTCCAATTGGCTGTCCCCCATCAGCCCCACCGAACTGATCCGCAGCGGGCTGCCCACTGGAATCTGGAATTCCGGATAAATCTCCAGGGTCACCTGAACCCCCTTCAAGCCCTCCACCAGTTTTGGGGAGGTCACCACCTGCCCGATGGTCGCCCCCGCCCGTTTCACCGGCGATCCCTTGATCAGATTCTGCGCATCGAGGAAATTGGCATATAACTGATACGGCTTGCGCAGCCGGTGGTGCAGGGTGCCGTATTGGAAAATCAGGGTGCCTAGCAGGATCAGTCCCACCAGAACAAACAGCCCTGCCGTCAGGGTGGTGCGGTTGGAAGTATCGTTCATGGGATGGAATAGGGGGAGAATTAGGCGGGAATCGCGGCCGCATCAACTGGACTCGCCGGAACGGCCTTCCACAAACTGACGGATCACCGGATCCGCGCTCTCCAGCAGCGCCGCCGGCGTTCCGGAAAAATACACCAACCCCTCCCGCAGATAAATCACATGGTCCGCCACCACCCGCAGGCATTTCATATCATGGGTCACCACCACGGAGGTGATCCCGCGCCGCCGCTGGGTCCGCCGGATCAGGTGATCGATGCTGTCCGCCACCACCGGATCCAGCCCGCTGGTCGGCTCATCATAAAAGACCGCCCGCGGATCGGTGATGATCGCCCGCGCCAGGGCCGCCCGCTTGCGCATCCCGCCGCTCAGATCACTCGGCAGCTTGTGCAGATGCTCGTTCAGGTCGACCGACTCCAGCGTCTCCAGCACCGCCGCCCTGATCTTCTCCCGGTCCTTCCACCCCGCCTCCACCAGGGGAAAAGCCACATTCTCCTCCACCGTCAGACTGTCAAACAAGGCCCCGTCCTGAAAAAGCAGCCCGATCTTCCGCCGGTGCGGGCCGAGTTGCCTTTCGTTCAATCCCGTAATCTCCACCCCATCCACCATGATGCTCCCACTGGTGGCCTTGATCAGTCCCATCACCAGTTTCAAAAAGACACTTTTCCCGGTCCCGCTCCCCCCGATGATGGCCACTCCGGACCCCCGGGGGATCTCCAGCGTCATCCCCTTCAGGATCTGTTGTTGGCCGATCTGTTTGCACAGCTCCCGCACCCGGATGAAGACCGGATCGGAGGGTTTGTCAGGAAGGGCTGCCATGGGAGGAAGTCAGGGAACTTGGGACCGGTGCGCTAAGTCCGGGCCACCGGCCAGACGAAGTTCAAGGCCATCGTCAGGAAAAAATTCACCACCAGAATTGAAAGGGACGTGATCACCACCGCCGCGGTCGTCCCCTTGCCTACGCCCACCGCCCCCCGGTTGACCTTCAATCCCTGATGACAGGAAATCAGCACAATCAGAATCCCGAACACCACTCCTTTGGTCATCCCGAACATCAAATCCGTCATGTCCGTGTTCTTGTTCAACTGATCGTTGTAGAACGCCTCCGGCACCTTGTAGAGGGAAACCACAATCATTTTCGCCGCCCACATCCCCATCAGAATCGATTCCCCGATCAGAATCGGCATCGAAAACACGATCGCCAGCAGCCGCGGACTGACCAGGTAGTCCACCGGATGCACCCCCAGCGACCGCAGCGCATCCACCTGCTCCGTCACCTTCATGGTGCCGATCTCCGCCGCGATTGACGCGCCCACCCGGCTGGTCAGCATCAGTCCCGTCAGCACCGGAGCCAGTTCCCGGCAGAGCGCCAAAGCCACAATCCCGCCCACCACCGACTCAAATCCCAACTGGTTGAACTTGTAATAGACCTGGGCGGCAAACAC
>JAYUWQ010000384.1:0-1823 GCA_043753485.1 bacterium | reverse complement strand
TGGCAACAGGCCCTGCCGGGCTGGAACTGGCAATTCCCCCGCGACCACTTCACCCACGATGCCTTCCGCACCGAGTGGTGGTATGCCACCGGCCAGGTGCACACCGCCGCCGGAAGACGGTTTGGTTATCAATTCACCCTCTTCCGCCGCGGGGTCCGTCCGCCGGGCGACCGGGCCCCGGTGGCGTCGCGCTGGGTGGTCGATCACCTGCCGCTGGGGCATTTTGCCCTGACGGATTTCAGCGGGAAGCGGTTTTACTTCGATCAGCGGCTGGAACGCGGCGCTTTCGGGCGGGCTGGATTTGCAGCCCCGGGCAGCCGTGAAAACCGCCTCGCGTGGGTCGGTGATTGGGCCATGGCGCTCCAGCCCGGCGAAACCTTTACCCTCCGCGCCACCCAACCCGGCGTGGTGCTCGATCTGGCCTTGGTCCCGACGCGCCCGCCCCTCCTGAACGGGCTGCAGGGTCTCAGTCAAAAGTCCGCCGGCGCGGGCAATGCTTCACATTATTATTCCCTGACCCGGATGAAAACCTCCGGCACTGTCACGGTGGATGGCACCTCGCATGCCGTCACCGGGCTGAGCTGGCTGGACCGCGAGTGGGCCACCAACCAGCTGGGGCCCGACCAGGTGGGTTGGGACTGGCTGGCGCTGCATCTGAGTGATGGCAGCGATCTCATGCTTTATCAACTCCGGCGGAAGGATGGCACGGCGGACCCTTATTCCAGTGGCACCTGGCGTGCGGCCGATGGCACGTCGCGGCATCTGTCTCAGGGCGACTTCACCCTGACTCCGGTGCCGGGCCGCACGTGGACCAGCCGCAAATCCGGCGGCACCTATCCGATCGCATGGCAGATCCGTCTCCCGGCGGAATCACTCACTTTGGAAGTCGCCGCCGTCCTGCCGGATCAGGAACTCGCGCTCGATCCAATCGCTTACTGGGAAGGGGCAGTGGAGGTCACCGGCACCCGCCGCGGTCAGCCCCTGACCGCGGAAGGTTACTTGGAAATGACCGGATACAGCGGTCCCCTGAAGGCGCTGAAACAATGAATCCCCGGCTTACGGGCCGTCCTTCAGCGGGATGACGCCATCCTGACGTTCCAGTTCGATCTCGATGATCTGGAAGTTCGGGTTTTCGCCCTCAAATTCATCCTCCGCTTTGGCGTAGGTTCCGGTGCCAACTTTGACGGCATCCTTGAAGGGGGAAGCACCGACCATGGTGGTTTCGATTTCCAGCTGTTCACTGTGATCCTCATTCAGATAAACCCCCATGAACATGTGACCGGGCACCGTGACCAGATAGGGGTCGAGTTCCATCTTCCGCAGAACCGAGCAGAAGAGGACGCTGCCATCCACACAGTTGGCCGAGGCCTGCCGGGCGGACTCGCCGATGAGTCTGACGTGCTGGGCGCCGAGGGAGTCGCTGGCCACGGAGGCCTGGGTGATGTTGGAATACTTCACCCCTCTGGCCTGGATGGCCCGGTAGACGGCCTCCACCTGTTTTTTCACTCCCGCCGCATCCACCTGGTAGCCGGTGATGGCATCGATCAGTTTGCTGCCGTCCGGCTCCTCGATTTTGAGTGCTTCGGTGAGGATTTCCTGCACCACGGGATGGTTCTCATTCACGTAGGCAGCGAACATATAGCTGCAGTCCACCGGCTGGTCCTCCTCGTCCGGAAAGGAAAACAGGCAATCATTGATCGTGCGGACGACGACTTTTTCTGTCAGCGATCCGGCTTTTTTGGCGCCCAGCTTCAGGGTGGCGGTCACCGTGTCGGGGGTCGGCTGGCGGTTGGCATAGAGGCTCTTGTAGTCGTAGCGCAGGA
>JAYUWQ010000383.1:0-4435 GCA_043753485.1 bacterium | reverse complement strand
GTTTCAGAAAATCATCCATCTCCTCCAGACTGCAGCCGAGGGGAAAGGTCTCCTCGATCACCAGCGGCTTGCCGAGATCATAGACCGCCATGGCCGTGAGCGCTTTGTCCACCTCCCCTTTGCCGGGATAGAGATGGATGCTGACAAAGTCGAGGCTCCGGCCGGCTTCCGGCGCATAGAAGACCGGCTTGGCGGTGGGCCACACGTGGGCCCAGGGAATGACCCCCACCGTAATGAGATGCCCTGGGTCCTCCTTGCGGATGGCTGTGGTCAGTTTTTCCACCCACAACCTGGCGATTTCGACCGCACTGCGCTCCCCCTGCTGCAGGGTGAGCCGCTGCACATAACATTTGCCGCCCAGTTCGCCGGTCACCCAGCCTTCGGCAACGTTTCCGCCGATCACTGGTTCGTTCATCAGATCATAGCAAAAGACGGCCGGGGAACTGCGGCAGGTCCGGGCCACGGCGGACCAGAACTCTGCCTGCACCGTCCAGCGGGCGGTTTCGTCCAGACTGTCATACCATGCCGGGGTCTCGGCTTTATGATAACACCCCAGCCCGGTGATATTCAGATAAAGGCCCATGGATTCGGCGAGGTCGAGCAGTCGGCGCAATTGATCGAGCGATGCCTGGACCGGAGTCGCGGGAGCGCTCATGAACCGGCCCAACTGCAGATGGATGCGCACCACGTTGGCACCAAGGTCCTTCATTTCCCCGAAGTCCTCACGGACCGTATCCCATTCCCTCACCCAGTAGTCCTCCAACAGCCGCCCGTTTTCACCCGTGGTATCGTGGTCGTAGTTCACACCCCAGATCCGGAAGGGCTGGCTTGAAGCCCCGGTGACGAAGGTTTTGCCATCGGCGCTCACGCGGACGGTCTCCATTCCCACACCCGGGGCGGCCGTGATAGTGGCAGTGGCTGCGTCCAAGCCCAGCCACACTGCCGCCAGCACGTGCCAAGAAGCGAAGGCCGGAGTCGTTTTCATGGGGACATGGGTAGCACAAACCGGAGGTGGTGGTCTACTCATTGGAATGAAAGTTGCAAGGGGGGTAGGACGCGGGGTGGCTGGCGGCTTTAGAAATGATGCGCACCGGGTTATCCGGTGGAATGAAAAATCCCCCGATTCACCCCGGCGTGCGTGTTGGCCATGTGCATCTCAAGGTGGCCGATCTGGAGCGGTCCCTGGCGTTCTGGCGCGATGTGCTGGGATTTGAGGTGACTCAGCGCATGGGACAGCAGGCGGCCTTTCTTTCTGCGGGAGGGTATCATCATCACCTCGGGCTGAACACTTGGGAAAGCGCCGGGGGCTCGCCACCGGCCGCCGGCACGACGGGGTTGTATCATGCCGCGTTTTTGTATCCCACCCGTGCGGCGTTGGCCGATGCTTTAAGCAGAGTCCTTCACGCCGGGATCGCGTTGGACGGGGCGGCCGATCATGGGGTGAGCGAGGCCCTGTATCTGCGTGATCCGGATGGCAATGGGGTGGAGCTTTACTGGGACCGTCCGGAGGAGCAGTGGCCGCGCACTGCCGCAGGCGGACTGGCCATGTTTACGCTGGTGCTTGATCTGCCGGGCCTGATGGCGGATTCGGGGAATTGACCAGGAGACGCGTCCACCGTTTCGGGTCAGGTCAGGGCGGAGGAGGGAGCTGCACCCGCACGCTGGCCGACCATTCCCTGGCAAAATCGCGCTGGGTGCGGCGGTCCACCAGGATCATGATGAGCAAGGTAATGAGCGCTCCGGCGACGGCCAAGCCCATGTCCTTCTGGGCATCCCAGGAATCGCCCTGGGTCCCCACATAGGCGGTCCCGAGTTCGCCGCCAAAGACTTCTGCCGCCACCCATTCGATCATCTCATAGAGCGCGGAGGTGGCCAGGATCAGATCCAGTGGCAGGAAGTAGCTCCAGAAGCCACGTGCCCTGGCCAGATGAAAATAAATCTCCCGGAGGGGATAGGCGAGGAACAGACCGTAACAGAAGTGAATCAGCCGGTCGAAATGGTTCCGCTGGCCCTCGGCCACGGCCTGAGGAGGAGCGCCGGTGATGAGGCGCCACCATTCATGGTAGGGGACTTCGGAATAAGTGTAGTGCGCCCCCACTTCATGGAGGCACAGAAAGGCGAAGACAAGGATCCAGGAGAGCCGGGAAAAGAGCAGGTAGCGGTAGATGGCCCATAACACCGGCAGGGCCGCCGCCACGAGGGCATTTTCGAGGAGCCAGTCCTGGCGGTGCCAGGGGGCAATCCCCAGCAGCAGGGTCAGGACCGCAAAAGTCCCGGCCAGCCAGCCAATCAGACGGAGGGAGGGGGCATGCACTGCGGGTGGGCGGGGGATCACGCTCATCGCGGGCAATGTGACATAAAACGGGCGGCCTTGTATAGAGCGGATCGTGCGGCGTCCCCCGCAGGCCACTCCCGCAGTTGCCTTGGGGAAGTCCAGCCCGGCGACAGCCAATGCGCCAAAGCACGGGCGCATCATGGATTGCCGCCCCTGCCATCCGGAACGTCCCTGCTAGCGATTCAGGACAAAGGCGGTGCCAGCCAGCCGTTCCCCATTGATCAGGATTTCCACGGCATGGTGACCGGCATGGTGGACCCGGGTCGTGAAATCGCGGATCGTCTGCGCGCGCGACAGGCTCACCGTCGCTCCCGGGTCCAGAGTGAGTTCCTTCCATTTAAAAACCTTGGGGGAGGCCTCTCCGGATTTTTTCACATAATGCACCGCATAGTCCACGACCAGCCGCTGGGTCCGGGCCGACTGGGAAGTGAGGTTGAGGGTGAGGGTGAAGCGGTCGCCCAGTTGGAGCGTGGCGGGTTGGAGGAATAATCCATGCACCAACACTTCGGGTTTTCCGGTGGCTCCGATCAGCTGCAAGGCGCGCGGGTGGCCCTTTTTGATCAGGGTGCGCAGGGCTTGCCGGGCAATCCAGGCGGTGGGGGGATTTTCCAGCGGCCAATCTGCCAGCCGGTCCATTACCCAGTCCGGGTGCTTTTTGGTGATATCGTTGAGATGATTCGCCACCGACTTCCTGACATACAGGCTGGGGTCCGCTTTGAGGTTTTCCAGAATCGACACCACCGGTGCCGGATCGGCGATGAGGGCTCCGAGCTGGAATGACCACGGCAGGCGCGGGCGGCAACCTTCACAGGCAAGGCGGCGGACGTGTTCGTCGTAGTCCCGCGACCACACTTCCATCACGGCGAGGGTGCGCGGGAGATCGCGTTTCAGGAATTCCCGCACCGCGAACTCGGAGGAACCAAAGCGGGTGAAAAACTTCAGCGCTTCCATGGAGGCGTCGAAATCATCGTGTCCGTAGAGCCCCACATAGTCAGGCAGGACGAGGGTGATAAAAGCCTTGTCGATGCGGGGGGCCAGTTGCTTCAACCGGCGGAGGGCTTTTCCGTAATCCGGCGGCAGCGTGGCATGGAGACATTCGGTCATGCGGCGCAGGCGCTGCATCAGCGCGAGGTCATCCAATCCTGCCAGGGAAAGCCGCAGGAACCGTGGGGCATCGAACTTCGGGTCCAGCGCGGTCAACGCTTCGGCCACCATTTGAAACCGGGCGGCATCAAACATTTCCTTGAGAGCGGGGGCAGGGGGTGGACTGGGCATGGCGGCGGCGGGATGGTGAAAGCAGCGGGATGCTGGGAGAGGCCCGGCCCGTTTTCAATCCATCATCCTGAAAAGGACGCTGAGGGGCCACGGATTGCACCAATGTGACGGATGATCACGGATATAGCTGAATAGAAGGATTCACCCAAAGGATGAGGGGCTCATCTTTGCTGAATATGTTATGATCAGTTCAATCCGTTATCATTGGGTTCCCATTTTCCCGTTTATCGTACCGAAAGCCTCGCATCCGCCGGATGCGGCAAGGCCGACCGCCCCGCGAATCAAGGGCCCGGGCAGCGCCATGGATTTGCGAATGACGGGCCCGGGCGTCCGCGCTCTGCTGGGCTCCGGTATCCCTTCATGTCCTCCCTCGATCTCCCCATCCGCGCCGCCACCGAAACCGCCATCGCCCACGGCATCACACCGGACCGCTGCGACATTCTGCAGAATGGGCACACCTTGGTGCTGCGGCTCACGGAAACCCTGGTGGCCCGGGTCGTCACCGACCGGGAGGGGCCGCGGAAAGGAACCGCCTGGTTCGCCCGGGAGAATGCGGTCGCCCGGCACCTCACCCAGCAGGGAGCCCCGGTGATTCCGCTGCATCCGGATCTGCCACCGGGACCCCATGAGCATCTGGGTTACACCCTCAACTTTTGGCGATACGTGACGGCCAATGCAGCACTGTTGGAGCCGGGGGAGGTGGGCCGGACGCTTCATCAATGCCACCCACAAGCATCCCACAGGGAGTGTTATAGCCCCTGATTCCCGCGGTGGGAAGGGGTGAATGCGCTGGGGGCCGAGTTGGGATTTGAGGGGTTGAGCGTA
>JAYUWQ010000382.1:0-12043 GCA_043753485.1 bacterium | reverse complement strand
TCATGTTTCCCAAATACAGCAGCGGCCCCATCAATGGGGAACCAGTCAGCGAAAATGACGTGAAGCGCGAGAAGATGAAGGTGGACATCTCCGCCCTGCTCGGCGGCGATCTTTACGCCCGGCTCCGTGAGCGCAGCGATGAAGCCAAGAGCCGCTTCTCCAAGGAACGCGATGCCAGCAAGGCACTCGCAGAACGCAAGAAGTGCCTCACCAAGCTCATGGCCGAAGGCATGATCCCGGCTGATGTCCTCGCCAGCCTTCCCAGCCCTGACGAAATCCAACGACGCGCCACGGCTGCGGCTGCCAAAGCCGAAGCGGCTCTCGCTTCACAGTAAACCGCCGAGGGCTGCCGGAAATGGAGCGAGGGCCTCCCCAAAGGCTCCCCCCACAGGCCTATGGCTTCAGGTGGAGGAGCGGATGCGCCACTTCATCCATCCAACCGTTCCACCGACACGCTGACCTTCATGATGCGGGTGCCGGATCCCACGAAACTTCCTTTCACCGGCGCCGCATCCTCGTAGTCCCGGCCTACCGCCAGGGTGATATAGCACTCACTGACGATCTGACGGTTGGTGGGATCGAAGCCCAGCCATCCCCGGCCCGGTAAATACACCTCCACCCAGGCATGGGATTCATGTGCCCCGCGCAGACCGCCCCGCTGGGCATCATACAGATAACCACTGACGTAGCGGGAGGGGATTCCCAGAGACCGGCACAGGGCCAGCATGAGGTGGGCAAAATCCTGACAAACCCCGCTCCGGCTCTCAAAGAAATCCGCACTGGTGGTATCCACCGTGGTCACTCCCGCCTGGTATCGGCAGTTGTCATAGACGAACTCATTGATGGTCCTGGCGGCGAGGAACAAATCGTCCCCATCATCCCGGAGATCCAAGGCGGTCTTCCACAGCACGGGACTAAACCGCACGTAACGGCTGTGGGACACATACATCATGATCTCCTCGGATTCGCGGCATTCCGTCAGAGCCGAAAACGACAGGGGCGGGGCGGCGGCCTCAGCCTGGCCGCGCGGCATTGTGGTCACGGTGGACTGGGCCTCAATCACCAGCCGTTGATGGGGTTCCTCAATTTCGAAGTGATGAACCCCATTCCGGTGGAAATCGAAATAGTGCTTCAACCGCGAGGCGGGCACGACCTTCAGCATGTAGAAGCCGCGGGTCTGCCAAGGGGTATGCGGCGGCTGCAGGCGTACTTCATTGCAGTTATTGCGGACCGCGAGGGCATAGAGATACTCCGTGCGGTGCAGGATGCGCAGCTTCATGACCGTGGAAACAGGTTCACTGCTGTTGTTGTTGTGCCTGCAGCTCCTTCCAACGCAACTGCTGTGGTTCGGTGGATGGCACGAAGGTGACGCTCTGGGCGTCCTGCGGGAGCAGCACGTAGGTTTCGAAAATATGCTGGCCTATATTGTTCAGCACCTGCTGGATATCATCCATATATTCCTGCAGTCCCCGGTCCAGTACCTCACTGCTGCCACCGAAGTTCAGCGTGGCCAGCAACCGGCCCGCCAGACGTTCCGCGGCATTGGAATAGGTGCCTCGCGGGGAACCGGAGATGGCGTGGAGATTGATATCGATGCATTGCACGCAATACCGGATGGATCGTGGGAACACCGTGGAAAACACCAGTAAATCGATCACCCCTTCCGCTACCGGTTCGCCGCCTACCTCCTGGCGGTACGTCCCAAAGGCGCTGGCCGACCTCAGAATGGAGGCCCATTGAATCGAATCCAAAGAGTGCCCGGACTGCGCGCTGTGCACACGGATATCGAGAAAGCGGCTGGTCTTGTCGGCACGCTCGAGGTGCTTGCCCATCTGAATGAATTGCCAGCCTTCGGTCCTCGCCATCGTCGCATCCGTGATGCCGTGGAACAGCAGCGAACCATTGATGATGCGGTCGTAGATGCTCTGCGGGGAGCGTTGGAAGTAGCTGTGGGTATCGGGAGCGGTGATGAACAAATAAAGATCGTTCAGTTCCCTCCACATCTCGTCGGAAATTTGATCACGGACGGTGCGGGCATTTTCGCGGGCGAGCCGCAGACACATGGTGATGGAGTCCGGATTGCCCTCATGCAGGGTCATGAAGTAACCCACGTCCGCCACTGTTCCTGACGGATACAGGGTGCGGAACTGGTCCTCCATGGCCGTCGCCGTCAGCACCGGATCCCAATAGTCATTGAAACTGCGGCTGCCGAAAGTCGCCCCATCCAGCAGCAGTTCATTGCTGGCCTGCAGCAGGCGGGCCAGGTTTTCCGCCCGTTCCATGAACCGGGCCATCCAGTAAAGATTGTCAGCAACTCGGGAAAGCATTCGTGTGTAGTCTGAGGATAAAAATTGAAAACAAGAGGAAACCCCTGCTCATCAGGACTGGTGCAGCACCCAGGTGTCCTTGCTCCCGCCGCCCTGCGAGGAATTTACCACGATGGAACCCTTTTTGAGGGCCACCCGTGTCAGGCCTCCGGGCAGGATGTGGGTCCGCTCCCCACTCAGGACAAACGGACGGAGGTCGATGTGCCTCCCTTCGACGGTACCATCAGTCAAGGTCGGGTGGCGGCTGAAGTACACCACCGGTTGAGCGATGTAATTCCGGGGATTGGCGAGAATCAGGCCGCGGAAGGTCTCAATTTCCGCCTTGGAGGCCCTCGGCCCGATCAGCATCCCATAACCACCGCTCTCATTAGCTGCCTTCACCACCAGTTCCGGCAGGTGATCCAGGATGTAACCCCGATCCTTTTCATCCCATGCGAGATAGGTCGGGACCTGTTTCAGGATGGGGTCCTGATCCAGATAATACTTAATCATTTTCTCAACGTAGGCATACGTCACTTTGTCATCGGCCACCCCTGTGCCAATGGCATTGGCCAAGGCCACGTTGCCGGCCTGCACCGCGCTGACCAGACCCGGCACCCCCAGCATGGAGTCCTTGCGGAAGACCTTTGGATCAAGAAAATCATCATCCAGCCGCCGGTAAATCACGTCCACCTGCTGGAGGCCACGGGTGGTCCGCATGTAAACATGCCCGCCGACGACGATCAGGTCCCGCCCTTCCACGATCTCGATCCCCATCTGCCGCGCCAAAAAACTGTGCTCAAAGTAGGCGCTGTTGTAATGACCTGGAGTTAGGAGAACACAGACCGGATCCGGTTTGGCATGCGGCGCAATGTATTGCAGGGTCCCCAACAGATCCGCCGCGTAGCTGTCCACACTGCGCACCCCGGCGCTATCAAAAAGGTGCGGGAAGACCCGTTTCATCGCCATCCGGTTTTCGAGAACGTAGGACACCCCGGACGGGCACCGGCCATTGTCCTCCAAAACCAGATAAGAGCCATCCCGGTCGCGGATCAGGTCGGTCCCGCAGATGTGAATGTAGATATCGCGGGGCACATCGGTATCCCGGAATTCCGGCCGGTAATGCGCAGCGCTCAGGATGACCTCCTCCGGAATTACCTTGTCCTTGAGAATCTTCTGCTCGTGGTAAACATCATAAAGAAAAAGATTCAGCGCGGTGATCCGTTGCACCAGCCCATCTTCAATGGTCTGCCATTCGTCCGCCGGGATGATCCGCGGCACTGGATCAAAGGGAAATACCCGCTCCGTCCCCCGCTGGTCCCCATAGACCGTAAACGTGATCCCCTGTCGCAAAAACAATGTCTCCAAGCTGCGGATCTTCTGGTCCAATTCCTCTTTGGACATGGTATCCAGCCGTTCCCTCAGGAGTTGGTAATGGGCCCGCACCTCGCCGTTCCCGGCAAACATCTCATCAAAGAGACCCTCAGTATCGTAATGATCTAGTAGCACAGATACATGTTTAGCACACCCCGTGCCGGGAAAAGAGAATTTTCCTCAAGCAATTTTCCGGACCGGCCGCTACCGGCACATTTTCTCCTCCGGCATCACCATGTTCGGCCGGTTCTCCGGGCCTTACTCCTGACGGAAGAGGGTGGCAGCCTCAAACGAGAAATCCCCCGCGGAAGACGGAGCGCCCAGGGGCATGGTGCTGCGTTCCGGAATGGGCATGGTTTCGATTTGTTCCTGGAGGTGGGCGATGGCTTTGATGGCACAAAGTTTGACGACGGCGAATCGGACCGGGGCCTCAAAAACACTGAGCAGCATGAACTGCGGGGTGACTGGTGTAAGGCAGAACTGGCGGGTTTTCCCTTCGTGGAAGATTCCCTCGAAGGTGCCGTCGCCCAACCGCCTGGCAACCGCCTGGAGTGCCGCATAGGCGCCCACGGCCAAGGCTGCGGTCTCACCGGAATCCCTGAAAGCAGCGTCGCCCGAATCCGCACAGGTGGTGCCGCTTTCCTCCAGGAGGGCGGCATAACGCACCTCGGATTCCTGACAATACCCCGCGAGGGTGTGCCGGAGACGCTGCGTCAGGGTCACGCCGAGATGAAGGACATGGCCGGAGTGGGTAGTGAGGGTATCCATGGCGCTCAGGCGGGAACGGGCTGGGGGGCGGTGGCTCCACGGGCGGTGCCGTGATGGAAGAGATGCAGCACGTCCTGGGCGAGGGCGTTCAAAGTGGCGAAGACGTTGTAACCGGTCGCGGCGGCGGCCTCAAAAACAGGCAGGCGGCGGGGGCCGGAATTGAGGAGATACTCCATGTAGGCGACCGGGGCCGGATCCGGGAGGTCACGCTTGTTGAATTGGAGGATGGCGGGAAGCTGGTCAAACGGCGTGCCGTTGTCCGCCAGATTGCGGATCATGCCGTGCCAGGCGGTGAGATTTTCCTCCATCCGGTCGAGTTGGGAATCGGCGACAAAAACGATGCCATCGACTCCGCGGAGCACCATCTGACGGGTGGCATTGTAACACACCTGACCAGGAACCGTGTAGAGCATGAATTTCGTCTTGTAGCCATTGATCACCATGGTGTGGACGGGCAGAAAGTCGAAGAAGAGCGTGCGGTCGTTTGCCGTGGCCAAGGCGACCAGATCCCCCCTCTGATCCGCCCCGATACGACCATGGATATAGCTGAGATTCGTGGTCTTGCCGCCCATGGGGGTGCCGCAATAGACCAGCTTGAAGCTGACCTCGCGGGTATCGTGATTGATGACGGCCATGGAGGGACGGGGCTGGGAAATCCGGTGCTGGCTAGCTTTTGGCCAGTTCCTGGGCGATCAGGATCAATTTTTCGCGGGTGCCACCGGAGAAGTTGGGTTGAGCGTGCCAGACCGCAAGGCAAAGGTTCGCTTCCAGGAAAAAAGAGCGGATCCCATGGTCGGTGCGGAGGGTGAAATTGCCGCCCTGGCCCAGACCCATGGTTTCGGCCAGAGTGACCAGGGAATCCCGGGTTTTGACGGCACTGCTGCAGAAGGAACCCGCTTCCATTTCGTCCATGCCCTGGCTGGTGAGGATCGTGTCGCGCTGCAGCAGGACGCAAGCTTTGAGGCCAGGTAGACCCGCGCAGCAGTCCACGATGTCCTGCGCTGCAAGCACCTGATCGGTGCCCAACACTGCCCGCAACATCAACTGCCGGAGGTCAGTGACGCAGCCAAACGTAAGGTCCTCCTGCGGGGAACCTACCGGTCCGGATCGGCCGGTATAGACCGGGGCCACCCGGGCAGCGGGAACGGGGGGGCTGGCCCATTCCTCCGAAGTCTCTTTGACCGGCAGTGCAGGCAAGACGGGAGGCAGAGATTCCGAGATGGCAGGAACGTGGCTCAAAGCGGGGGCCGCAACTGGAGCCAGAGACGGCAGGGACGCGGGCGGCCACGCGGGGATAGCCGGACCCACAGGAACGACGGCCTCGCCGGCAATCGCGGCAATCGAACTTGGCGTTGGAAGCGGTGGGGTCTGGCTATCCGCCAAGGGCTGGGAAACCGGGGTGCTGGCTACCATCTCTGACAGAGAGCCCACCAAGGAGACTGGAGCAGAACCGGCACGGGGTGGAGGCTCGGCACTTAGGCTGGCAGCGGAGAACGATTCGCCTAAATCATCAAAGCTTTCCGAGGGAAACGACGGAACCTCAACCTTGAGCGCAGCTGACGGGGAAAGCAGAGGGGGCGTGCCGGGGAAGGCCGGCAGACTGGCCGCAGCTGGAAGCGCCGGGAGAGGAGGAAGCTCTGTGGGCAACGCTACGGCAGGCATTGCCGGCATTGAAGCAGGTGGCGCACTTTCCGGCAGCGGAGCAGGCTTGGGAAAGGGACGCAGCGCGGTTGGGGAAACCGGCACAAACTTCAGGCGGGGAGCAGTACGTGGCGGAGTAGGAGCGGTGCCACTGCCTGGGGGCCGGGAGAGGACGCCAGGCCGCGGGAGCAAGGGGGGCAAGGCGGGGGATTCCGCGGTCTGGACCGGCAGGGCTGGAACGGTAGGGCGCAAGGTGGGAAGTTCAACCTGGCCAGTGACCCGCAGTGATCCCACCGGGGGCGGAACCGGTGGAAGGGGGGCGGGAGGCAATTCGGAACTGGGCACTGGCAGGGTCGCCGGGCGTGGAGTGCTGGCGGCACCATCAAATCCGGTGGCACTGAGGTCGAGGAGTTGTTTGCCGCGGTCTTCCTCCGCTTTGATGGCAAAGGGGGTGTGGAATGGGCTGGTGGTAATGGATCGATGCTCGGCGGGAGGATTGACCGGTGTAAGGGCCGGACGTGCGGATTCCGGCAGGTTGTGGAAAACCTCGGACATGGGAATGACAATCCTGAGATCCGCCGCCGCACGGGCAAAGGCCGGGCGGAATTTCTCCGAAATACCCTCACGAATTTCCGCCACTCCGATTTCAACACGTCCGGTGGCCAACTGCCGGGAGACCAGCTCCAGCGGGAGCGTGACCCGGACCGCTTCCGGAACATTTTCGGGAGCAAAGCCCAACCTTGCTGGTTCGGCGTCCCGCAGAACGGCACGGAGACTCAATTCCACCATGATCCCGGTTGATGCTGACGGCGCGACCGGAGTGCTGCGATCCGCGCTACCAATAGCAACGACGGGCGCAGAGGCGGCGCTGGGAAGGAGGGGCAACACGGACCCGGAAACCACCAAGGGAGCCTGGGGAGGGCGTGGCTGGATTGGCACGGGTTGTGAGGCGGCCAGCGCTGGCAGGGAAACAACTGCCGTTGTGGCAGCTGGAAGCAGAGGGGGAGAGACCACCGGCTGGGAGGCCATGGCTGACAACGGAGCCGCATTAGCAGCAAACGGACTGGGATTCGACGGAGGAGCAACAACCGGTGGCGCTGCCGGAACCCCGGATCCGGCCAAACCAATCGGTGCCAACGGCGCTATTCCCTGCTCCCTGGGCGGAGCCGTTATGGGTGCAAAAGGAGATGCCGCAGGTGCCGATGGCAGGACAGGCGGGATCACGGGTGATGCCGCCAAGCCAAAGGGGCTTGGTTTTGATTCGGAGGAAGGTGCCGCAACCGGCATTTGAGGGAATCCCGCAGGCGCCGGCATTGGAGGCGGCATGGCGGCGAAAGGGGAGGCCGTCCCCGGGGATTGGGCCAAGGCCGCCGGCACTGGATTTCCGGCAGCGGGGGCAGGCGTCAGTTCAGGAGCAGCAAAAGAATTTGGTGATACGCTGCTCAGAGGAAAACGGCTTCCCGCCTCCGCAAAAGGGCTGGACTGGGGAGGGGCCACCGGGCCCGAGGCGACCGCAAAGGGAGAACCGGCAAAGCTGGAAGCCGCGCCCAGGACGGTGGAAAAAGGATTGCCGGACGCAGCAGGAGGGACTGCGCTGAAGTTTGCCAAGGCCGCCTGGGCTGGGTTGGACACCTCCAAAATGGCCACGACCCGTGCCAGGGGCAGAATGACTTCCATATCCTCCTCTGTCCTCAACGGCCGCTGGAAGAGAAGAGGACACGCGGCTTGAATCTGGGACAGGCGCAGCACTGGCCGACCCGCCTGCATTGATTGCCGCAGGGAATCCAACGGCAGTGGCACGGGCTGATCCGGGCTGATCCCATCGAAACGCAACAGCGAGGGCGGGAGCAGGGCGGCTAGTTCGCGGGCAGTCATCTCCCGCCCTGAAGCAGCAGAAAAGGGGCCGTTGGAACCTTGAGGTTGCCCATCCCTGGAAGGATTGCCAGCCGCAGGCTCTGCCAGGACCGGCAGACGTCCGGGATCGGGCATATTATTTGATAAAGGAGCCGCTGGCACGGGTTGGCTGTCGCCCTCTTTGCGAAACAGATTTTTGAAGAATGATGCCATGATTTTCAGGAAAAACCGGGGGCACAAGCTGAACAATTCCGGACATGCCCCCCGGCTATACGCGTGAGGCAGATTTGCGTCTCATCTCCGGACTTGTCAACATTAATAAGATTTCCGACGATTCGGACAATCGTTAATTGCCGTGGTCGGCCGCAGCCTATCCGCCCCGCCGGAGTGGGCCTGAAGAGAAATCACCGGTCCCCGGGATATTTTTGTTCAACATTTTCCCGTGGAGAAGGTCTGAACCGACGGATTTCTTAAATAAACTCTTGCCGGTTTGTCATCGGGACGCTGTATAGCCCGCTCTGCCCTGCCCCTTTTCTCTTATGAAGTTGAACCCCGCCCGTCTGCTGGTCCCCCTGCTCATGTTCTGCTGCTCCGGCTGCGGTATTTTTGACCCGCGCCCTGCCTATAAAGCCGCTGATGAATTGGCAGTGGTCCCGCCTGATTTCCTTTTTACCCGCTATGAACCGCTCAACCGCTGGCTGGACACGGCCGTGCGGGTGCAGATTTTTGATGTCCCCCTCAGCCAGGTCATCAACGAGCCCTGCCTGCGGGGCGTCAACTACCGGTTGATTCAGGCTCCTGTGGAAAACCCGATGATCTTTATCGACAAATTGGCACTGACGCGCCGGCAACTTCTTTGGTCGCTCGCCCAGGATCATCAATTGCACCTGACTCCAGTTTTCGACACTCCCGGAGGACCGGCCTACATTGAAATCCGGTCCCGGGCGGCCCGGAACGATGCCCGCGCCCGGGGGGACCGTTAGTCCTGCGGCGGAAGTTCATTCGATGAGCGCCCGCGCACGTCCGCGCGGGCTTTTGATGACAGGCAGGTCACATATCCCTGCTGGGCCTCGCCCCACTTTCCTGACTCAGGCTTGCCGGAGCAGCAAACAGCGGCCATTGCAAAGAAAACGGAAGCTGCTTCCGTCTGGATCTCCCCCCCACCTGCAATGCCACTCGACCACACCCGATCCATCGCCACTCATTCCACTCCGGGTATTCTCCTGAACCTTGGTTTGCTCATACTGAGATTTGTCGCAGGGGGTTGCCTGCTAGCAGCTCACGGGTGGGGAGGCGGACTCGCCGCGTGGTCCCACATCTGGCATAAGACCCCATGGGGATTGCCCGGCCAACTGGCGGATCTGGGCTTTCCATTCGCCCTCCCCCTTGGCATCGCGCTCATCCTTTTCACGCTGCTGGGCGGGCTTTTTTTGATTTCAGGACTACTGACCCGCAGCAGCGCTCTGGTCATGGGATTGATGACGCTCATGGCAGCGTTGCTCTACCGCGCCTTCCCGGGTGTGGCCGAAACGGCCATTCTTTACACCGGAATTTGTGTGGCCATTTTCCTCGGGGGTCCTGGCGCTTTTTCGCTCGATCACTTGCTGCGCGCCGCCACCAAGCGTCGAAAAGCCTGATTCCGGATTCCAATCAAGTTACGGGGAAACATCTCCGGAGTGTGGTCATGCGCCAGACCGGGCTCCCGGCCTCTCTGGAGCCATTTATTGACCGGTGCGGGGAAGCAACTATTGACTTTCACGCCGTCCGTTCCTATTTATTTAAGATGTCCTGATTATTCAGTCATCCCAATTGCCATGGATTCCCGGTGCCTCCCCCATCCGATTGAACGTCTGTTGCTCGCCTTCACCCTCGTAGCGCTTTTGGGAATTGTTCGTTGGAAGGCTGGCGAAGCCCCCGTTCCCCGTCCGGCGCCCCTCGTTCACGCTTTATGAAACTTTTGATATTGGCCGGCTTTATCGCCCTTGGTTTCCCATCCTGCGGCCCCGCCCCTGGGCCTCGGCCCAAAGCATCGACCTCCGTCGAAATTCTTAAAAAACCGGATGGCCTGAGCTACGCCGAAGGAGCGGATTCCCCTTATACCGGTGAGGTGGTTACTTTCACGCAGGGCATCAGCCGCCAATCGCTGGAGATTTATCAGGACGGCAAGCCCCATGGAATCTGGCAGCGCTATTGGTCAAACGGCAAACTTAAGCGCGAGGAAAAATATGACCTCGGCTCCATGACCCGCCAGCGCCAGTGGTATGAGGATGGCACCCTGAAAGGAGACGCCCAAATGAAAGACGGCGTAGGATTCGGCAAAATCACCCTCTGGTGGCCGGATGGCCGGCTGCGCCGCACCTCGCTCATCGGCGCAGACCTTAAACCCCATGGTCATGTCCTCGAATACGCCCAGGATGGCGGCGTCCTCACCGATGCCATCTTTGCCCACGGCAAGTATGTCAGCGGGAAGCTCCGCGAGGAACCGCTTGCCACCCCCGCCACCGCTCAGGCACACTGACGGCCATATGATCCGGTTCCGCCCCGTCCTCGCCCTGCTGCTCTTGAGCCTCCTCTCCTCCGGGGCTGCCGACCCCGCCCACCGTTCCGCGCGCGAGCCGGACCGGCTGATCCATCCGTGGCAGGAAGGGGGATGGAAGGGCCAGCTTCCCGGGGATTGGAAAATTGAAAGCCCCGAGAAATCGGAAATTACGGCCCATATGGGCGGCACCCTAACCCTCAAAAACATCTCTGATCCGGTCCTTGCCTATTTCGCGCCGGAGAAAAAACCGGAATCGCCCGCCAAAGGCATCATCATTTGTCCGGGCGGAGGTTATAACATTCTCGCATGGGATCTGGAAGGTACCGAAGTCGCCACCCTTCTCAGCCGGCTCGGCTACCACGCCTGGGTGCTCAAATACCGTTTGCCGCGCCACGGCCAGGATTCCGTGCGCCACCTCCCAGCCCTTCAGGACGCACAGCGTTCCCTCAGCCTGCTCCGCAGTCAGGCCGCCAGCATCGGACTCAATCCCGGTCAGTTGGGCATCATGGGATTCTCCGCCGGAGGACACCTCGCCGCCCTCGCCGCCACCTCCGGAAATGAACGCTCCTATCCAGCGCAGGATGACATCGACCAGGTCTCCTGCCGCCCTGACTTCTGCGTCCTCATCTATCCGGCCTATCTTTTCAAGGACGACAAAAATCCCGGCCTGGTCCCCGGCCCGGGCAATCCCCCGGCCTTCCTCAGCCACTCCGCCGACGATGGCCTCACCTACCGCAACAGCAGCCAGTTTTTCGATACGCTGCAATCCCACAAAATCCGGTCCGAACTTCACCTCTGGCCTGACGGAGGCCATGGATACGGCATGAGGTCGCCCGCAACGCCCGGAACCTGGCCCTCGCTGCTCGCTGAATGGCTGGCGAAGTAAGACCTGCCAGAAACAAAATGCGATCAGCCGCCGGCTGCATTCCCACGATCTTGATCCATCCAACACCAACCTCCGCGATGCGCGCCCTCATTCAACGGGTCACCTCCGCCTCCGTCACCATCGACGGCACCGTCCACGGCCACATCGGTGCCGGGATGCTGATTCTGCTGGGGATCGCCGAATCCGACACCGTGGCAGATCTCCAGTGGTTGGTGCCGAAACTGGCCAAACTACGGATCTTCTCCGATGCCGGCGGGGCCTTGAATCTTTCCCTGACAGATACCCGAGGCGAAGCGCTGCTGATCCCGCAATTCACCCTGCTGGCCTCCACCAGGAAGGGCAACCGCCCCTCATTCCTCCGCGCCGCGCGCCCGGAACAAGCCATCCCCCTTTATGAAGCCTTCCGCGATGCCCTTGCCCATGAATTGCAACGCTCCGTTACCACCGGGAAATTTGGATCCGACATGCAGATAGCCCTGACCAATGATGGTCCGGTCACCATCTGGATCGATTCGGCCTATCGTGACTGAATGCTTATCCTCCGTCTCGCCCCGCCCCGCATGCCTAATCCCGTAACCCGGATTGCGTAATTTTCCGGCTGAATTCAAATAGGTTCCCTGCTCCTTGTCAGTTCCGCACACTGCGGAATCCCTTTCGCGTCCCCCATCCAGCCCG
>JAYUWQ010000381.1:0-4440 GCA_043753485.1 bacterium | reverse complement strand
CCTTCAAACAATACGGCCAGAGCGGCCAGTGGTTCTCGGATTGGATCCCCCACATGGCGGAGCTGGCGGATGATTGGTGTGTCATCAAATCCTGCGTGGCCGACGGAATCAATCACGCGGGCGGCGTGTGTCAGATGAACACCGGCTCCCTCCTGGGCGGACGGCCCTCCCTCGGCAGCTGGGTCAGTTATGGATTGGGCACGGAAAACCAGAACCTGCCCGCCTTTGTGGTGCTGAAGGACAGCGATGCCCAGGTGGTGAACGGCGTTCGGAATTGGGGCAGTGGTTTCATGCCCGCCGTCTATCAGGGCACGCTCCTTGATGACGGGCCACAGCCTTTTGCCAATCTGCACCCTCCCAAAAACATGACCCGGGAACGCCAGCAGGGGAAGCTGGCCTTTCTGGCCAGCCTGAACCAGCAGCACCTCCAGGGCCGGGAGGAAAACACGGAACTCGATGCGCGCATCCGCAGCATGGAACTCGCTTTCCGCATGCAGGCCACCGCCCCGGAGGCGGTGGATCTTGGTCAGGAAACCGAAGCCACCAAACAGCTGTATGGCATGGACCGGCCACAGACCTCGAACTTCGGACGCATGTGCCTGCTGGCGAGGCGCCTCACGGAACGCGGGGTCCGTTTTGTGCAGCTCTATCATGGAGCCGGCAGCAAGTGGGACTCGCACAGTGCCATTGAGGAAAATCACAGCCGTCTTTGTGCCGGCATGGATCAACCCGTGGCCGGCCTGATCCGCGACCTGAAGGCCCGCGGCCTGCTGGACGAAACCCTGGTCATCTGGGGCGGTGAGTTCGGCCGCACCCCCATGTCTGAAAAAGGCAGCGGGCGCGACCACAACCCCACCGGCTTTTCCATGATGTGGGCCGGCGGTGGCGTGAAGGGCGGTCTATCCATCGGCCAGACCGATGAGCTGGGGCTGCGTGCGGTGCAGGACAAACTCCACGTCCACGACCTGCACGCCACCATCATGCATCTGATGGGCGTCGACCACACTCAAATGATCTACCACGACAAAGGACGGCCGGAGCGGGTCGATCAAAATGAGGGCAACGTTTTCCCGGGGATTTATTCCTGAGCCGGAAAAGCCCAATCCGAACGACTCACTGGTCTTTACTGGCAGGCAGCTCGCTCAAGCTGAATGACTCGAACAGCCGGATCCGTTCATGATCCGTCAGGCCTTCATGAATCATGATCCTGGAGCCATCGGGAGAAAGTTGACTGCGGTGCAGGTAATTCGTCGTCCGCAGGCTGGCGGCAGGTTGCATGGTCCCGAGGTCGATCCGGATCATATAATGATCATGGTGGTGTTCGAGTAAAAACGCCGTGTTGTCGTAGGCCAACCAAGCGGTTTTGGGGTCTGGCCCGATCAGGATGGTTTCAAGGCGGGCACGATTGGAGAAGAGCCCCGCCAGTTTTCCGTCTGAAACCGAGACCCGCTTGAGGAAGGAATCCTGACCCCAGGTCAGCAGGTGTCGGCCATCCCCTGTCAAAATGGCTTTGGTGGCTTCGACGTCATCATGCGGTGGGAGGGAATAGGCCAAATTCAGCGAGGGGACTTCCACCACCCGGGTATCGCCGCGGCCCGGTTGGATCAGCAGCCGGTGACCGTCGCCCAGGAATTGTCCGGCCATTCCATTTTTGCCTGCCAAGGGAGCGGCAAGGGGCGTGGCGGTGGTGGTATCCCACAGCTGGAGTTGGCCATCCGGGCCATTTTCGCCGGGACTATCGAAAGTGACGGCGAAACGCGCGTCTGCGCTCATGGCGAAACCGCAGTTAGAGGCGTCCCGCCCGGGATGGATCATGGGTTGGCTGGTCTGGCTCCATGAGCGGGTATCGTAACGATGAAGAATTCCCGAGGTATCAAGCAGGAGAACGGTGTTTCCATCCTTGCTGAATTCCGCCCGGGGCTGGCGTTCAAAATCGGCCGAGGGAGGTGGAAGGGGGAGCACGGCCCGGGTCGTTCCCAGGGCCACCTCCAGGACGTGGCATGGCCCGGTTTTGTCAAAAACCAATAACAGTGAGCTATCGGCTGAAAAGACGGGAGACGCCCCCTGAGTGGTGTCGAAGGATACCTTCAAGACGGGAGAAACCGCCCGTCCGGTGGAGAAATTGTAAACTTGTGAGCCCCCCTCCCGGAAGCCGGCCACAAGGTGACGGTGGGTGGCGTCCGTGGCAAACGTGCCTTGGTGGCGCAGGGTTCCGAGATCGCCGGCAACCGGCTGACCGCTGGCCACATCCCACAAGCCCAGGGCACCGTCGCGCATTTGCACCATGAGGCGTGAGGCCTCGGCATTGAATTCAGCCCGCCACACGCCGTCAAGCTGGTACAGCAAAGGATCGGCCTGTGCCCGGAGCAGGGAGGCAGCTGTCAGAAACAAGGTGATTCCGCGATATCTGGTCATGATTGCTTTTGGGATACTACAAAATGATATCATGCCTTCTGCTTGCCAAGGAGGCGACAGAGCCTGGCCCCGTCGCCTCCCTGGAGTCTGCTGAGTCGTTGTGCGGGTCAAACCCCGGCCAGGATACCGTTCAGCGTGGCGCTGGGGCGGAGGGCCGTGTTCGCTTTCGACAGGTCTGGCTGGTAATAGCCGCCGATGTCGACGGGGCTGCCTTGGACGGCGAGGAGTTCGGCCACGATCTTCGGTTCGTTGGTGGTGAGGGCTTCGGCGACAGGGGCGAAGGTGGCGGCGAGACCGGGGTCGGTGGTCTGGGCGGCGAGGGCCTGGGCCCAGTAGAGGGCGAGGTAGAAGTGGGAGCCGCGGTTGTCGATGGTGCCCAGCTTGCGGCCGGGGGAGCGGTCGAATTCGAGGAACGTGCCGTTCGCGGTATCGAGGGTGTCGGCGAGGACCTTGGCTTTGGGGAGCTGGAAGGTATCGCTGAGGTGTTCGAGGCTGGCGGCGAGCGCGAAGAATTCTCCAAGGCTGTCCCAACGGAGGTAGTTTTCCTCGAGGAATTGTTGGACGTGTTTCGGAGCGGAGCCGCCGGCGCCGGTTTCGAAGAGGCCGCCGCCGTTCATGAGGGGGACGATGCTGAGCATCTTGGCGGAGGTGCCGACTTCGAGGATGGGGAAGAGGTCGGTATTGTAGTCGCGCAGGACATTGCCGGTGACGCTGATGGTGTCCTCGCCTTTGACGATACGCTCGAGGCTGAAGAGGCAGGCATCGGCGGGAGGGAGGATGCGGATGTCAAGATCGGTAGTGTCGTGGTCGAGAAGGTATTTACCGACTTTGTTGATGATCTGGGTGTCGTGGGCGCGGTCGTGGTCGAGCCAGAAAATAGCGGGGACGCCAGTGGCACGGGCGCGGTTCACGGCGAGTTTCACCCAGTCCTGAACGGGGGCGTCCTTGGTCTGGCAGGCGCGCCAGATGTCGCCGGCGCCGACGGGGTGTTCGAAGAGCACCTTGCCTTCGCCGTCAGTGACGCGGACGGTGCCGTCGGCGGGGATTTCGAAGGTTTTGTTGTGGGAGCCGTATTCCTCGGCGGCCTGGGCCATCAGGCCGACGTTGGGGACACTGCCCATGGTTTTGGGGTCGAGGGCACCGTTCTTTTTGCAGAAATCGATTACGGTCTGATAGACGCCGGCGTAGGAACTGTCAGGAATGACCGCCAACGTGTCCTGGGATTTGCCGGCGGCATTCCACATTTGCCCGGAGGTGCGGATCATGGCGGGCATGGAGGCGTCCACGATGACGTCGGAGGGGACGTGGAGATTGGTGATGCCCTTGTCGGAGTTCACCATGGCGAGGGCCGGGCCGTTTTGATAGGCGAGCTGGATGTCGGCTTCGATTCCGGCTTTTTTGTCCGCGGGGAGTTTGTCCAGTTTGGCGATGAGGTCGCCGAAGCCATTGTTGAAATCGACCTGGAGTTCCGTCAGGGTGGCGGCGTGTTTGACGATGAGGTCCTTGAAGAAGACTTTGACGACGTGGCCGAAGATGATGGGGTCGGAGACCTTCATCATGGTGGCTTTCAGGTGGACGGAGAAGAGGATGCCGTCGGCTTTGGCTTTGGCGATCTGGGATTCGATGAAAGCGGTCAGGGCGGCCTTCCGCATCACGGTGGCATCGATGATTTCGCCGGCTTTGAGCGGGGTGCTGGCCTTGAGCACGGTGACGGTGCCGTCGGCGGCGACGTGCTCGATTTTGACATCGGTGGCGGCGGGGACGGTGACGGACTTTTCGTTGGAGAAGAAGTCGTCCTTGCCCATGGTGCCGACGGTGGTCTTGCTGTCAGGGGACCATTTGCCCATGGAGTGCGGGTGCTTGCGGGCGTAATCCTTGACGGCTTTGGGGGCGCGGCGGTCGGAGTTGCCTTCGCGGAGCACGGGGTTCACGGCGCTGCCGAGGACTTTGGCGTAGCGGGCGCGGATGGCTGTTTCGGCCTCGGTGGCGGGATTGTCCGGGAAGTCAGGCAGGGCGTAGCCCTTG
>JAYUWQ010000380.1:0-4440 GCA_043753485.1 bacterium | reverse complement strand
CGTGCTGTTGGAGGGCGGGACCCAGTTCCCAAAGCAGCCATGGGGAGCCGTAGAGACGGTCCGCCAGCAGCAGGGTGGCGCGGGGGATGGCGGGGATGAGATCGCGGGCAAGGGTGAGTTCACCGTCGTCCCGCCAGCTCAGGGAGACGGCGAGGGGGCAGTGGGTCCCCAGTTCCACCAGCACTGAGCACAACAGGTGGGCATAGGCGCAGGGAGTACCGCCCTTGCCGGAGCGGGCCTTGCGGGTATGGGCGTTGATGGCGGCGGTGTTGCGCAGATTGAAGCGGATGCCGTCGATGGCGGCCAGCCGCAGGCCCTTGTGGAAGCCATCCGGATGCAGGGCCGGGTCAGCGAGGGGCCGGAGCACGTCAGGCAACAGGCTGGCCAGCAGTTCCCAGCCGAAGGATGCTTTGCGCAGGCTCAAGGCCGCATCGGAGAGGGTGACGCCAGTGAGCATGAGGACATGATGGGCGAAGGTTCCCGCCCCTGCCAGCGCGTGGTAAACCAAAGACATGAGCCAGTCAAAATGATTGAGCTTTGGCCGCCCGGCCCCGCGGGGCCCCAGCAGGGCAAAGACCCGGGCGACGGCGTCCGGCGCGACCAACCGGGTGAAGGACGTCCGGAAATCATCAAAAAAAACCGGGCCGGGGGCGGGGAGGGAGGTCATATCCCGCTGAAGAATACCTCTTTTTGAAAAAGTACAAGCGTTAGAATGGAGATTTTAAATAATTCGAACCCTTAACGGCATTGGGATTTAGGATGAACTCAGCATTCACCTTCAGGATGAATCCCATTATTTGTCTATATCTGTGAGTATCAGTATCATCCGTGCCATCCGTGGCCCGTCATTTTCCCAACCAGGGTTAAAGTTGAGCCCATAACTTCAGACGAAGCCAGCTTGCCCAGCGCCGCAGGAGTGCCATCTTTTATCCTGAAAACCGAAGTAGAGTGAACCACAGATTTCCCGGAGAGCACAGATCGTCAGTGCTCTGGGGTCAATGGGCCTCACTTGGTCACTTTGCGATCCTGGCGGCCTTCTGTTCAAATTCATCCCGCTTTTCCGATTCACCCCTGTTCACTCCGCTGCCGGCTGATTTCCCGGAAGAGCCACACCCGGGCCAGCGCCCAGTGGCGCTCGGCCGTCGCGGTGCTGATGCCGAGAACCTCGGCCGCTTCGGGAAGGGTCAGACCGGCAAAATAACGTAGTTTCACCAATTCCGCCTTCTGCGGGTGCAGCGCGGCGAAGCGGTCCAGCGATTCATGCACCTCAAAAAGTTCGCTCTCTTCCGCCGGAGCGGCGATCTCCAGCCCATCCACGCCATCGACATCAACGCGTTTCAGCCCTCCGCCATGCCGTTCGGCGCGTTTGCTGCGGGCCCGGTCAATCAGAATGCGCCGCATCGCTTCCGCCGCCGCGCTGAAAAAATGCCAGCGGTTCTGCCAGCCCTGCGCCTCCCCTCCCACCCGCAGCCATGCCTCGTGCACCAAGGCAGTGGCCTGCAGGGTGTGTCCCGCCGCCTCATTGGTCATCTTCTCCGCCGCCACCTGACGCAACTTCTGATACACCAGAGGCAGCAGCTGGTCCGCCGTGATTCTGCCGCCGTCGCTGGACCGGTTCAGGAGCTGGGTGAGATCGTCCATGGGCGAGGGGTCAAATCAACGACGTTTGGGACAAACGCAACGCACCAGCATGAGAATGCTGGCGCGCCACGCTGATAGATAAAGACGGTAGTTTATGCTTGGAAAAGCAAACGCATAAGCCTCCTCCGTGTCAAGGAACCAACGGCGGCACTACTGGCGCGAGCTGGCGGCGCACTATCCAATCGTGGTTGATGATTCCATCGTAGGCCGCTCCGCTAGCGAACACATTACCATCGATGCCGGCCGCGATATTTTGTCCCCTAGAACCATTGGCCGGATTCAGAAAGTAATGATCGGTGGTTGTCCAAGTCGTAGCACCGGCCTCGAGGCGTCGCGTAATCCATTGGCCTGCCGTTCCCGTGACGTTTACGTGTCCCTTTGCGTCAACGCACACTCCGTTTGCATAGGCGGCGCTGTTTAAGACACGTTCGTAGAGGTCCACGGTTTGAAATGAGTTGGTTCCAATACCGGTCCCTTTCCTTACAATCCAATAACTCGGCTTCGAAAATTTCCCCACTGCCCGACTACCACTGCCTACGACATACAGATTGCCGGAATTGTCCGCCGCGATCGCAGAGGCATTCGACGGATAATCGGGGCTGTAACGAAAGTCGTCTACGATCTCCCAAGTCCCTCCCCCGCTGGTGTTCTTCCGCACCTGCCACCGGTCTCCGCTGCTGCCCGCGATAAAGACGTTGCTGCCCACACAAATAATTCCCCGGGCAAGTGACCACCCGCCCTTCGCAGTTTCTAAAAGATCAAACGTTGTTTTTCCTGCTTCGCCCTCCGTGGGAGCATTCCTCCCGATCTTTCGGATAAGCCAGTAGACCATAGAAGTAGACTTGTTCCTCACCACCGTCGTCTTTATTGCCGAGCCCACGACAAATATGTTTCCCGCGCTGTCGATGGCTACGTCCGCGCTTTCGGGCTTTCGCGAGCTGCTAGAAGTTGAGTGTTGGAAAATGTCCACGGTTTCCCATGTGAGACCGGCATCGAGGCTTCTGCGGGTGATCCACTGACCATTCCGAAGGCCAGTTACCACGAGATGTTCCTCCAGCAGGGCCGGAGTGGTTTCACTGGCGGGAGCGATCTCGATGGTCGCCCCTGCTATGCCAGTATAGGTTTCCACATCGCTATGGACGAAGCTGGTCCACGTTTCCCCCCGGTCAATACTCCTACTAACACATCCAAAGGGGACCCCAGCCGCGTCGTTCACATCGCCAGAGACAAAGACATTGCCCGCGCGGTCGGTGACTATGTCGTCCTGCCAACCATTCTCGATGTCATCCACCGTGCTCCATTCGGGCAAGGTTTGAGCTGATGCGGCCAGAGTTCCGCAGAGTACGACGCCAAGGGCAAAAAGCGCACCCGGCATGTGCCGCGCGCGAAAAGTTGAAGAGTTTTTCCAGCAGGAGGATACCGGGCTGAGTGGGAGCGTAGTGTTTGGATTCATGGCTTCTGAGTAGGTGCGAGTTGTTGACATTAAAAGGGCACTGGCGGGGGAGATAACCTTTGTTGAGGCCAGCACCCAAGAATTCCCTTCAACACTGAATGCGGATTTCTGCGCTGAAACCCCTCAAGAACTTTGCAGTATTTTCCGATTTCATTCCTTCCTCAGGCGCGGAGGGGCAATATTGAAAAGCGTCCGCAGTTTTACATCCCTAAGAATGTTCAAGAGGCATCCAGAAAGGCTTTCACCTGTTAGAGATCAGTTTTTTGTGGGTGAGTGTCGGGGGAGACCCCATCCTTAGATTTCCCGAACGCAGCGAGCTTGTCTTTCCACTCGGCCGTTTTGTCCGCTTTCCCCCAAGCCTCGTAAAGGCGGACCAGCCTGATCAGAGTGTCCTTTTTGTATTTGGCCTCGACAACCGAGTCGACGCTGATGATAGAGTAGGCCTCAGTCAATAACTTTTCCGCCTCCAGATATTTCTCGATAGATGCAGTCCCGGAATGTTCCGGAGCGGTCACTGCCAGTGCTACCAGTGCACCTCCAAGCCGGCTCTTTGCGTCGTGATAGCGCCAGTGAGTCGGGTCCCAATGAACCATAAATTCCCGTAACAGCTTCTCCGCTTCTACGGCCCGTTGGTATCCTAAGGTAAAACCCGGTAATCCTGCCGCCGTAATGTCCTTGGGGATTTCGGCGTCCAGCTTCGCTGAGCCAGGACGATCACTCCAAGCCCAGTCACTCAAGGCTCTGGCCAAGCTGGCTTGGGTCAGAAGTAGCGTGACTTCCTGCGCGGGCAGGCGTTTTGCGCGACTGGCTTTGCATTCGCGGTAAAGGTCCGCGGCCTCACTGTAATTTTCCTGACGATAACAGTTCTCTGCCAATAAAATTAGAGCCGTCTCCAAATCTTCCGGAAAGAATTCCGTCATTTTTCGGAAAATTTGCATAAGCTCCCTGCAGTAAGACTCAGCCTTCGAGTAATCTTCCGAATTATGAAGCAGATCCGCCATGATTCTCAATCCGGGAATAAGGGCAGGGTCATCCTTACCTAATAGTTTTCGCTGCATTTCCAGCGACGCTCCCAGCAGTGTAATCCCTTCGTCGACCTTTTTCTGAAGGACCTTATTGAGTGCCAGATTTCTAATTGAAAAAGCCACCTCTGTGTGTTGTTCCCCGAAGACTTTTTTCCGAATTTCCCAAGCTTCACGCAACTGTTCCTCAGCAGCCACCAGCTTATTCCTCGTTCTGAAAAAATCTCACAAGCATCCCACAGGGAGTGTTATAGCCCCTGATTCCCGCGGTGGGAAGGGGTGAATGCGCTGGGGGCCGAGTTGGGATTTGAGGGGTTGAGCGTA
>JAYUWQ010000379.1:0-1829 GCA_043753485.1 bacterium | reverse complement strand
TCGCCAGCGTTCGGTGAACATTGGGGTCGCAAATGGCTTGATCTTGCCCGATACGCTGACTCCGCTGGCTACGCAGACGATCCTCCAAGAACCATTTGGGCCTATCGCGACTGGGTGATCAAGGCCATCAACGACGGTATGCCATTCGATCAGTTCACGATCGAACAACTGGCTGGCGATCTCCTGCCGAACCCGACCACGGAGCAACTCGTCGCCACCGCGTTCCACCGCAACACGATGACCAACAGCGAGGGCGGCACCAACGACGAGGAGTTCCGTGCCGCGGCCGTGGTGGACCGGGTGAATACAACATGGACCGCATGGCAGGCGACCACCTTCGGCTGCGTGCAATGCCACTCGCACCCCTACGATCCCTATCCCCACGAGGACTATTACCGGTTCATGGCGTTTTTCGACAACACCGAGGACGCCGATCTTGATAACGATTTTCCCCGTCTCCCGGTGGCTCAGGACCCTGGAGCCCGCGATGCGTTGGCAGCCCAGTGGAAGGAGATGGTGCAGGTGCGGCGTTCCCTGAATGACGAAGGAGTGGCCGTGGCCAAAACGGAAAATGCATGGCAACCTCTGATCCCGGCATCCGCGGCCACTACCGGGGGCAATCTGACGATCCATCCCAGCGGCCGCGTCACAGCCGGGGGCACCTTGCCGGTGGGAGTGGTCTATACCTTGACTACCCCGGCACCTTCCGGTCTCACGGCATTGAAGCTGGAGATTTTCCCGGACCAGGCAGATCCCAAATCCTGGCCGGAGCGCGCCAGTGTGCTGTCACACCTGACCCTGACTCTAGCGGGAAATGACGGTAAAAAGACCAAAATCAAACTCAAGGAAGTGGTCGGGGATTTCCTCGCCGGTCCTTTCGATCCGCAGGAATCCCTTGAGGACGGGCCGGGCGGATTTGGCAGCTATCCGGCGCAGGCGGGAGGGCGCTGGTGCGTGGTGGTTCTGGAAGAGCCGCTGGTGGCCACCGCGGAGGACCGGCTGGAAATCAGGCTGAAGCAGGGGGCCGTTTCCAATGCCAATCAACAGGCCTGCACCCTGCGGGATTTTTCACTGACCACCACCACGGCAGCGCCTTGGACGGCGTTGGCGGGCTCCCCAAAACGCCGTGCCTCGTGGCACCGGTATCACTGGTTGAAGGAAGAGGTCCGGAAAGCGCCGTCCACGAATGTGCCCATCCTCCTGGAACGTCCCACCCCGGCGCAACGCGAGACCCGCATCTGGTTGCGGGGGAATCGCCTGACCAAAGAAACGGCCGTCCAGCCGGGAGTCCCGGAGCGGTTGAATCCGCCGCCAGGGACGGGCCGTGTTTCCCGGCTGGATATGGCGCGATGGCTGGTGAGCGAACGCAATCCCCTGACGGCCCGGGTGCTGGCTAATCGCTTGTGGGCGGGCATGTTCGGGCGCGGAATTGTGGAAACGCTGGAGGACTTCGGTTCCAGCGGCGCACGTCCCACACATCCTGAATTGCTGGATCATCTGGCGCTGCGGCTCACCCGGCAGCATGGCTGGTCGCTGAAGAAATTCCTCCGCGAGGTCGCCCTGAGCGCCACCTATGCGCAGACCAGCCGCGCCCCGGCGGACCACGTTTCCCGCGATCCCTCCAATGCCCTGCTCGCCCGAGGGCCCCGGCAGCGGCTCACCGCAGAGATGGTGCGTGATCATGCTTTGAAGGTCTCGGGCTTGCTTTCCTCAAAGATGTCAGGGCCGCCGGTCTATCCGCCCCAGCCGGAGGGTGTGTGGAATACCGTCTACAGCGGGCAAACCTGGAAAACCTCGGAAGGGGAGGATCGCTACCGCCGTGCCATCTA
>JAYUWQ010000378.1:0-4459 GCA_043753485.1 bacterium | reverse complement strand
CTTGGTTTGCCCGCCGTCCTTGTAGTCCTTCCATTCGAAACTCACGGTGCGCTGCTCCGCGTCAATGCGCTTGATGCGCTGGTTGCTGATCGCGATGCGGCTGGTGTAGCGCGCCAGATACCGCACCACCGCGCGGGTGTTGCCCAGGGTGGCGCGGCTGAAGATGTTCCAATGGCGTCCGGCCAGGTCGCGTCGCCAGTCCCGGCGGAGCTCCGGCGTGTCGAGACCTGCCGGCCAACGGACCTCGGGGTCGCCTTCGAGCGCCTCGATGCGCCGCAGCAGGATCGCGCCGAAGACTTTCGACATGGATCGGACGGGAAACAGATAGTTGGGGCGTGCCTGGCGCCATTGACCGGTCGCACAGTCCCGGCCACCCGCACTGACGAGCACATGGAGGTGGGGATGCCAGTTGAGCGCGCGGCCCCAGGTGTGGAGCACCGCCAGAAATCCGCCCTCCATCCGCCAGTTGTTCTTCTGGAACAGTTGGAGCGTCTCCGCCGCCCCGGCGAAGAGTTCCCCCGCGAGAATCCGGTAGTTCAGCTCGAAGACTTCATGCAGTTGCTCGGGCACCGTGAACACCACATGGAAATGCGGACAATCCGGCAGCCTCCCGCAAACCTTCTCCGACCACTCGGCCTGCCGCGGCCCCAGGCAGTTCGGGCAGTGGCGGTCACCACAGGAACTGGCATACCACTCCCGGTGGCGGCAGTCCTCACATTTGGCGAGGTTGTATCCCAAAGCGCCTTGCCGGCAATGAGCCATCAGGTTGAGCGTCGAATACTGCTCATCGCGCAACCCTCCCGGCCAGAGGTCGCGCCACCCGCGCAAAATATCGTTGACGGTCGCTTTGATGCTGTTTATTGAATCAGTCATTGCCAACCGGCGCAAGCCTCCCGTTATGGCTTAAACTATATTAATAGTTTTGAAACGATAGTTTCTTCGTCCAACAGTCTATTATGCCAACAGGGGTGTTGGGATATCCATTTTGAAATTTGGCATAATGGGGTGTATCAGTGGGGGGTAAGTGTTTCATTCCCAATGGATTTGGGAGATAACAAAACAGCATATCCGACCCAACAGGATTTGCAAGAAATTTCAGTGATAACACGGCTGGCTGGATTATTTGGTTGTGGATATTGTTTTGATTATTGAAATTAAAACCAGCTTGCACAGGACCGCGTTTTCTGAATTTTAGAAGGATGAAGCGGGTATTCAAGCATCGTGGAGCAGGAATGCCTGGCACCGTGGAGGCGGCGATGGGGCGGATGCAGGAACTGGGGGCCACGGCGGCGGAATGCCAGGAGATGAGAATGACGGTGGAGGCCTTGCAGCGATGGAGCGGGAGGCGGGGATGGACGGCAGACCGTGAGGCGGGCATGGGGTGGCTGAGGGAGATCCGGGAGCGGATGCAGCTGGAAGCTTATGCGGCGGCGAAGGCCGGGCTGACGACGTGGTTCCACCTGACCGGGGCGGCCCGGGTGGGAGAAGAGGCAGCGACAACGCGGTAGTGGCCTTTTTCCGCCATGGCATGGGGAAGGAGCCCGGGGAGATCGGAGAGTATTTGCGGGCGAAAGTTTCCCGTCGGCTGCCGGTGGTGCTGGACCGGAAGGAGGCGGCAGCGGTGATGAGCGACCTGGAGGGGCGGAACCGGGCGATGTGGCTGATGGCGGGGGTGATGCTCGGAGCGGGGTTGACTCGCACGCCTCCTCCGGCGTGGCTCGCCCTACGGGCTGCCTGACGGCTGTCTATCTCGCGGCTACCTCCGCCGCTCGGTTGCGGCAAAAGGAGGTGCTGGAGCTACGGGTGAAGGATTTGGATCTGGAGCGGGGGGCGATCACGGTGCGGCAGGGCAAAGGCGACAAGGACCGCATCACGGTATTGCCGGAGCGGATCCGGGAAGGGTTGAAGGCTCATCTGGTGGAGCGACGGGAGGAATTTGAGCACGATCTGGAGGCGGGAGCGGGCTATGTGCCGATGCCGGGTGGCTTGGCGCGGAAAAAACCGGCAGCGGCGCGCTCGTGGGCCTGGCAGTTTGTGTTCGGAGGGCAGAATGTGATCATGGAGCAAGCGACCGGGCGGATGATCCGCTGGCATGTGCATGAAAATACGGTAGGGCGGCTGCTGGGAGAGGCGGCACGGCGATGCGGGGTGGTGCGCCAGGTGACCTGTCATGCGCTGCGGCATACCTTTGCTACTCTGGCGTTGGAGAATGGCACCGACATTTGCCGCTGCGGCGCATCCGCTCCTCGCGCCCTACGGGCAGCCTGGCGGCTGGCTGTCTCAGGCCGCCGCCCCGCGGCCTTCGGCTGTACCTTACAGGAACTGCTGGGTCACAACGATGTGAGCACCACCATGATTTATTGCCGGCAAAAGAAGAAAGGAAGGATGGCCGGCGGTCTCCCTTTGGTCGGCTCTCATGTCATGAACCGCCCAGGAGTCACGACGCGCAGTCCTTTGGATGGGCTGGTGGCTTGACAGGGGGTATGGGTGTGGCGGGGTGGCTGGCGGGCGTGGTGGTTTTTGGGGGTGAGGGGTGTTGGAAACCGGGGCACTGGGAACTCGGCGGGAGCCTCGTCCACCGCTTTTGGGGGGAAATGAAAACCCCGCCGCCTGGAGAACCAGACGACGGGGTGATTTTGCCAGGGGACCTTAGGCGGCGCGCTGACGTGGCAGGGAGGCCCTACAGGATGACGCCGGTGATGGTGTCGCTCCAGGGACTGGGGCCTTTGGCTCCGACGGTGCGGACGTGCAGATGGATCAGCTGGCCGACCGGGTGGTCGCTGAAGGTGGCCTGGGCGGCGTGGCTGCTGCGGATAGGGAGGGCGTCCCAATCCGGGGCCACCGAGGGGTCGGTGGGGGTGGCGGCCTGGTATTCGTAATAACGGAAGTTATTGACGCGGCTCCAGCGGCCGGTGATCTCGCCGGGGAAGGCGGTGTTCTTCAACGTGAGGCGGGTGGGCGCGGGGAGGGCCTGGGGCGGGCCGGGGGTGCGGCGGAGCTCCCAGCCGGCGCTGGTGAGGGCTTGGTCGGTGCTGTCGGTGGATTCGCAGCCCCGGGCGGCACTCTTCAGGACTTCCCGGGTGTTCACGGACTCGGCTTCCTGGGCGAGCAGGGCGGTCTTCAGCTGATTTTGCAGGTTCTCGATGTGGGAGGCGAGGGAGGTCTGGCCGTTGAGGGAGGCGTTGAGGACCTCCAGGGTGGGCTTGGAGTCCGGGTAGTAGACGTTGTCGGTGAGGCCATCGATCGCCCGCTTGGTGAGGGCCATGAGGACCGCAGGGGAAGCGCTGGAGATATCCAGCCGGACCTGAGCCTGGACGGGAGGCGGTGAGCCGGCGGCGGCGAGTCCTTTCCGGGTGGCGGGGTTGGTGGATTTCCGGGGGAGGACAACGTTGTGGCCTCTGGCAGGAGCTTCAACGGCGGGGACGCGACTGGCAGTTCTTTTTGTTGGTTTTTTCATGATGGTATGTCTGGATGCGATTCATTTTGTTTAGTGGGTCAGACCCGCCCAGAGTGGGCGGGGAACTCTGACTGGAATTACCATAACTGGAAGTAACATTAACTGCAATAAATATTTTTAAAAACCATAATATTTATATTCTGAAGCCTTTCAGGTGAGTGAAGAATGAGGCCGAACGGCCTGACAGTGGGACCGGAAAGCGGGAAAAACGGATGTCAGGGGTGGAAATCACCACCCCTTATTGAAGGCCTTTCCGGCCAGCTGGGTGTGCTGCATCCCTTTGTTTATCAGGCACTTACCATTTATGTGGATGCCGCTGGGCGGGCTTTGGAGGTGCCGGAAAAACCTTGCCATATTCCGGAGCACGCCTGGGATAACGGTGAAGCGGATTGGGATAGGCCGGAGTGGACCCTGGGAGAGACGGGACAGGAATTGGGCAAGGTTGGGTCAGGCCTTGGGATAGATTTGCCAGAAGTTGGGAAAGACTGACCAACCCTGGGTAACCTGACTTCCCACCCTGGGCAATCCCCCCGGCAGAGTAGGGATAGGTCAGGGGTGCCACTGGGATAGATCCGGTCGGACCCTGGGAAAGAGTTGGCGGAACTTGGGAAACCTCGACCCCGTTTGGGAGGTTTTTGAAAAATCCTGGGATCACGGCCTGGCGGAGTGGGATCGCGAGCGGACGGAGTGGGATAACGGCGTGGGCCGATGGGGATAAGAATCCACGGGAATGGGATAACGCCCGGACGGATAGGGATCGTGCGGCGGGGAATAGGGATAGGCCGCGGCTGAAGTGGGATTAGCCGGTGGGAAACAGGGCAAGTCTGAACTGCTGTTGGGATAGGCCCGGTGGAAATGGGGGCAGGCCGGAGCAGGGTTGGGATCGAGTTGCCGGAAGTTGGGGTAAGCCGGCGGAAAGTTGGGACAGATTTTTCAGAAGTGGGGACACTTTTTGAAAAAGTGAGGCAAGAGGGAGGGGAGGGGGCAGAGGTCAGCGGTCAG
>JAYUWQ010000377.1:0-4465 GCA_043753485.1 bacterium | reverse complement strand
AGCTGGCTGCTGCACCGCCAGACCACGGCCACGGCTTCCAGCGCTTCTCCCATCTCCGACGCCGCTACCGCCGAGCTCTTCCGCTGCCGCTTCCAGGGCCTGGTCGACAGCATGGGCGAACTCCTCCGCCGCACCAGCGTCAGCACCAACGTCAAGGAGCGCCTCGATTACTCCTGCGCCCTCCTTGATGCCTCCGGCCATCTGCTCGTCAACGCCCCACACATCCCCGTGCACCTCGGAGCCCTCGGTGATTGCGTCCGCCGCACTACCGCCCGGATTCCACCGGCGCCTGGAGATCTGCTCATCACCAACGACCCCGCCTTCGGTGGCTCGCACCTGCCTGACGTCACCGTGATCTGTCCCGTGTTCGGCCCCTCTGGCCAAGTCCTCGCCTACACCGCCAACCGCGCCCACCACGCTGAAATCGGCGGCATCACCCCCGGTTCCATGCCCGCCTCCGCCAAAAACCTGGCAGAAGAAGGCGTTGTCATCGCGCCCACCTGGCTGGTGAAAAACGGAGTCTCCCAGGAAGAAACCCTTGCCCGGCTCCTGACCACCGCCCCGCACCCGACCCGCGCGCTTCCTGACAATCTGGCCGACCTCCGCGCCCAGGCCGCCGCTGCCCACCATGGCGCCACCGCGCTGATCGCCCTTTGCCAGGCGCATGGCGAACCCAACATCCGCCACCACCTCGGCCAACTCACGGCCCAGGCCCGCCAGGCCCTCGCCCGCACCCTCGCCCACACCGGTCTGGCGGAAACTTCTGCCACCGGGCACCTTGATGATGGCACTCCGATCACCATCCGCCTGACTAAAACCGGCTACCGCCTCACCATCGATTTCACCGGCAGCGGCGGCGTCCATCCGGGCAACCGCAATGCCACCTCTGCCGTGGTCCGCAGCGCCGTGCTCTACGTGCTCCGCCTCTGGACCGGCGAACCCATCCCGCTGAACGAAGGCTTCCTCGCCAACGTCGATATCATCCTCCCGCCCGGCTTCCTCAATCCCCCCTTTGCCGCGGATCCCTCACAATCCCCCGCCGTGGTCGGCGGCAATGTCGAGACCAGCCAACGCATCGTCGACACCCTCATCTGCGCCCTCGGCCTCCAAGCCGGCAGTCAGGGCACCATGAACAACGTCATCTTCGGCAATGCCACTTTCGGCCATTACGAAACCCTCTGCGGCGGCTCCGGGGCTGGTCCGGGTTATCCCGGCACCGATGCCATCCACTCCCACATGACCAACACCGCCATCACGGATATCGAAATCCTCGAACGCCGCTACCCCGTGCGCGTCCAGCAGTTCGCCATCCGCCCCCACTCCGGCGGCCTTGGCCAATATCCCGGCGGCAACGGCGCCATCCGCATCTACCACTTCCTCGCCCCGCTCACCCTCTCCCTCCTCACCGAGCACCGCCTCACCCCGCCTCTGGGCCACGCCGGCGGCCGGCCCGGCGCCTGCGGCCGGCAATTCCTCACCCTCCCCGACGGCACCCGCCAGGACCTCCCCGGCACCGTAAGCCTGACCGTCGCCGCCGGCACCCGCCTCCACGTTCACACCCCCGGCGGCGGCGGCTGGGGCACTCCCGATTCCGGCCTCGACGACTGAAAAGAATTTGCGGATGGATAAGGGAGTCTGATTCAATCGTATTGCCCCATATCATCCATGAAATCCAAACTGCTCTTCGCTCTCCCATTCTCCCTCGCCTGCCTTGCCGGGGCCACCTTCCTTGCCACCGGCCAGGATGCCGCTGCTCCTGCTGCGGTAAAACCGCTCAAGGCGCTTCTCGTGATCGGGGGCTGCTGCCATGACTATGCCAAGCAAAAGGACATCCTCAAGGCCGGTCTGGAAGAGCGGGCCAATCTGGTGGTGGACATTTGTTATTCCGACGACAAGAGCACCAAGGCCACTTTCTCCTGTTACGAAAAGGACAACTGGGCCGAGGGTTACGATGTGATCATCCACGACGAGTGCTCCGCCGACATCAAGGACCTCGCGGTGGTGAACCGGATTCTCGATGCCCACCGGAAGGGCACCCCCGGCGTGAACCTCCACTGCGCGATGCACTGTTACCGCACTGCTCCCAACGTCGGCAAACCGGTGACTTCCGGCACCAACGATTCCCTCTGGTTCGACTACCTCGGCCTCCAGTCCAGCGGCCACGGCAAGCAGGCCCCCATCTCCATTACTTATTCGGACCATCCCGCGAATGCCGGACTGGCCAGCTGGACGACGATCAACGAGGAGCTCTATAACAATATCAAGATTCACGACGGCACCACTGCCCTCGCCAAGGGCAAGCAGGAGAACAGCGAAACCGTGGTAGCCTGGGCCCACGAATACGGGGACAAAAAGACCAAGGTCTGGTCCACCACCATCGGCCACAACAACGAAACCGTGGCCGACGCCAAATACCTCGATCTGGTGACCCGCGGCATTCTCTGGTCCACTGGCAAACTCGGCGCCGATGGCAAAGTGGCAGCCGGTTACAGTGCCGTGAAAGCTGCGGCAAAGTAAAGTCCAGCGATTCCGATTCCCCAAACGAAAGCAGCCCGGCATATCTGCCGGGCTGCTTTTTGCTTTGAAGCCGGGAGGTCCGCAGACCAGTCAGTTCACAGATTCTTCAGATAGCTCTTCAGGATCCAGAGGGTCTTTTCATGGGTCTGCACCCGGCCAATGGCGAGATCCTGCGTTTCCAGATCTTCGGCCTTGCCGGCGGCCTCGCGCGCTGCGGCCGCAGAGGCGACCACCGTCTCATGGCCATCAATCAACCCGGCCACGAAATCCTTGGCCGCAGTCTTGCCCTGGGGAAGTTCCGTCACTGACGAGAGTTTGGCAAACGTCTTGAGACCGCCCGGAGCATAGACGTCCAAGGCCCGGAGGCGCTCAGCGATCTCGTCCACGGCCAGGAAAAGCTCCTCATACTGCTTTTGGAAGGCACCGTGCAGTTCAAAGAAGGCGGGGCCTTCCACGTTCCAGTGAGCCAGGTGTGTCTGGGTCAGCAGGGAATAACTGTCGGCGAGGAGGGTCGCGAGGGCGGCGCTCACCGCGTCGGTGGTCTTGGGGGTGGTTTTGGTCGTGCTCATGGAGGTGGGAGTTTAATTATTTGGAATGATTCCAAACAAGGAACGCCGTCCGTCCGCAGTTTCAAACTATTTTTTGGCGACACTGCCGCTTTTGCCGCGTTCCTTGATCGCATGGGCAAGACATTATGTGACTGGAGCAAAAAGGAGATCGAGCACCACGCGGCCGAACTCCTCACCATCGTCACGCCCCAGCGGTTCATCTGTTTCAAGTGCGCCCGCACGGCCTGCGAAAAGCACTATCTCTGCCGGCCGGAGTCGATCGAAAAGATCCAGCGCCGCGCTTCACGGGAAGATTGACTCCTTGCTCCGGGGCGCTGTCCCGGCACTGCATTTTTCCTCTTGGCCCGCCTCCCGGCCACGCGTTCTGTCCGCCCGTGCCCGCCAAGAAAACCGCCGCCAAAAAGGAAAAACCCGCCGCCGGGAATAATAATGTCTGGGCTTTTGTCGGCACCGATGACATGGCGGTCAAGGATGCCGCCACCGCGCTGAGCCGGAAGTTGATATCCCCGGAAGACGCCGAGTTCGGGCTCGAGACGGTGGATGGCTCGGCGGACAATTCCGAACACGCCGAGCGCATCGTCCGCAACACCCTCGAAGCCCTGCAGACCCTGCCCTTTTTCGGCGGGGAAAAAGTGGTCTGGCTTCGTGGGGTCAACTTCCTTGCCGATACCGTGACGGGCCGCTCCGAGTCTACCCAGGCCGCGCTGTCGTCCCTGATGGCCTTTATGGAGGCCGGGGTGCCCACTGACGTGAAATTCATCCTGAGCGCCTCCGAAGTGGACAAGCGCCGCTCGTTTTTCCTCAATCTCAAGAAGGTCGCCCAACTGGAAGTCTTCGACCTCATCGATACCTCCCGCTCCGGCTGGGAGGAAGCCGTGGCGGATCTGGTGGAAAATCTCGCCCGCGAACTCGACCTAACCTTTGAAGAAGAGGCCCTTGCCCACTTCATCATGCTGGCCGGGGAGGATTCGCGCCAAATCCGGAACGAACTCGAAAAGTTGGACCTCTACCTTGGCGAGGAGCGCCGCGCCACCATCGACGATGTCCGGGCCATCGTCTCCCAGACCAAGGCCGGGGTGGTGTTCGAGCTTGGCAATGCCCTCGGCAAACGGCGGCTCGATGAGTGCCTTCACCTGGTGGACGAACTCATTGCCCAGAAGGAAAACGCCGTTGGCATTCTCCTTGCCGCCATCGTCCCCAAAGTCCGCAATCTCTACCAGGCCAAGTCGCTGGAGGAACGCTGCCGTCCGCCCCTCGGTTCGTATCCAGCCTACAGCGCCGCCATCGGCAAGCTGCCGGAAAAGGAACGCGCCCACCTGCCCATGAAAAAGGATGGCAGCGGCCTCAATGTTTTCCCCCTCTACCTCGCCGCCCGCGAA
>JAYUWQ010000376.1:0-4467 GCA_043753485.1 bacterium | reverse complement strand
GGAAGACATGGATGCCCGTCCCGACGGCAAACCCGAAAAGCCCAAACCCCCGGGCCTCACCAAGCGGGTGGTGAAGTCCCCCGCCGCAGCCCGGACGGCTGGAACTGAGCCGGTAATGCTGACGGAGTTGCTTTCCCGATACTACGTGAACGTCAGCCCGCACGGCCTCACCGTTTCCCAGGCGCTGGTGCAACTGGAGGAAGCCATCAAATCCGAGAACATCCTGAAGCGGCCGGAACTGGACCAGCTCACCTTTTCCGCCTCCACCTCCGTTCATCTGGAGTCCGCCGACCCCGTGGTTTACACGCCCCGGAAAGCTCCCCTGACGGTCCAGGACTATATTGAGACCTGCGGTCTCTATTGTCAGGTCATCCAAAATCCGGGATCATCCATCCAGAACCCGCCACGCATTGCGCCGGCACCGGTGCCCCTGTCGGGCGCCCCGGAGGTCAGGGAATTCCGTGTTCCGGCGGATTTCCTTGCCTCCCGTGGGAATGAACCGCCTTATCCCGAAGGAAACGCCGCTGCCGGCAGGTTGGCCCGGAGTTTTGGGATCCGCCTCGTGGGGGACGAGAGTGCCACATTTTCCTCGAATCCTCCCACCGTCACGGTTTGCGCCGTGCCTGGAAAACTGGATCAACTATCCAAGCGGATGGAGCAGGCTTTCGGGGTCATCCCCAAGCAGATTTTTGTATCTATCCAATATCTCAAACTCCCCCGGACCTTGCTCCCGGCCGGTTTTGACGAGGAAAGCGGGATGATTCTGCGGGATGAGGAGTTGCGCCACTTTTTGGATTTGGTCGCCAAGGATAAGACTGCGGCCATCGTGGCCTCGCCCAGCGTCATTGTCAGAGCAGGCCAACAGGCGACAGTGGAAGTGGGCAGGAAAGTGGGTTCCCAACCGACCGAAACGGAAAATATCGACATGAGCCAAGGCATCCTGCCGGTGCTTTGCGGGGAATTGATCCGGGTGGAGGGCTTGGTGGAACTGGGCGTGCTTGACGGATTGGAAATGCCAGGGGAATTCAAGGCCCTGGGGCTGTCGAACCAAGGGGGAGCAGTGGTTCCGGAGTTTTTTAAAACGGAGTACGAGCTATGGCTGCCCGACCGTTCGACCGGATTGTTTGTGGTGGATTCCCCGCAGGCGGAGGGGTTCGTCACCCTCGTCTGCCTGACCCCTACCATAGTTGATGCGGCAGGAGAGCCTTTGAAGAAAACTTCCACCGACGAAGTGCCGGCGGGCATCCCGGTGGAGGGGAAACCGGGTTTCCTGCTGAGCCCGTTTGCCCAGGGCCGGGAAGGGATCGATGTAATGTTGATTCCCAGTGGCACCCACGTGAAATGCCCCTACACCGGCAAAATGCTGCGGGTGCCGTGATGGGGGCCATGGAAGGTTATCGATTAAGACCGAGTCCAAGGGCACGCTTCACATGTTTCAAGACCATGATGCGGATCATCGTGGACTTGATCTGAAAGAGGATGAGGTGGGGAAAGGTAGGCAGGCGGAATCTTCTGAATCGCCGCTGCTTCAGGTAAAAGGGAAAATGCGTCGGTTGGGCTTTGATGGTTTCGACGGCGGCACGGAACTCAGCTTCAAAGCGGTCCGCTATTTCAGCTCCTGCTTCCTGATCGTAGTAGCGGATGATTTCATTAAAATCCTTTTGCACCAGCGGATGAAAATCCAGAGGCAGACTCATGCAGGAGAACGATGCCGCACGATGCCTTTCCAAAAAGCCGCTTCACTGAGGGGCTGCACCTTGCCGCTCTCCATATCCGCTTCGCGCTTCAGGGCTTCTTCAAAGGCCTCATCCGGAGTGGCGGCAGCGGGGAGGCTGCGAAGCAACTCTCCCGCCAACTTCAGGCGGGAACGCTGCGGAAGCTTCAGGGCGAGTGCTTGAATTTCAGAGGCGGCGGACACAATCCATTTATCGCATGAATTGTGGAGGGGGCAAAGAGGGATTTTGCAATGGCTTGCCGGTGTTGCCTTTACCCCTTCACCCGTTCCATCTTCGCGCCGAGCATGGCCAGCTTGTGGTCGATGTGCTCGTAACCGCGGTCGATGTGATAGAGGCGGTTGACCTCGGTGGCGCCTTCGGCCATCAGGCCGGCGAGGACTAACGCGGCGGAGGCGCGGAGGTCGCTGGCCATGACGGGGGCCGCGCTCAGTTGATCCACGCCTTTGATGATGGCGGTGGCGCCTTCGAGGGTGATCTGGGCTCCCATGCGGGCCAGTTCAGGGACGTGCATGAAACGTTGCGGGAAAATGGTTTCGGTGATGACGCTGAGGCCGGGCACGGTGGCGAAGAGGGCGGTGAACTGGGCCTGCATATCCGTGGGGAAACCGGGATAAGGTTCGGTGCGGATCTCGGCTCCAATTGGACTCCCGGCGCGGGCGATGGTGATTTCATCGCCATTGATGGTGATCGGATAGCCGCATTTTTCGAGGACGCTGATGAAGCCGGTCATATGCTCCGGCTGGGCGCGTTTCAGGGTGACGCGTTTGCCGGCGATGGCTCCGGCGACAAGGAAAGTGCCGGCTTCGATGCGGTCGGCGATGACGTTGTGTTCCGCGCCGCCCAGTTCCTTCACGCCTTCGACCACGATGGTGCGGGTGCCCGCGCCTTCGATCTTGGCGCCCATTTTGGTGAGGAAATCGGCAAGGTCCACCACTTCGGGTTCGGCGGCGGCGCCTTCGATGACGGTGGTGCCGGGGGTGAGGACGGCGGCCATCAGGAGATTGTCAGTACCCAGCACGGTGGGGCCGTGTTTGCCTCGCATGTTGATGGAGCGCCCGCCCATGCCGTCGGTGGCTTTGACGTGGATATTGCCGCCGGTGACTTTGACTTCGGCGCCGAGTTGTTCCAGCCCCTTGAGGTGGAGATCGACCGGGCGGTCGCCGATGATGCAGCCGCCGGGCAGGGAGACCATGGCCTCGCCGGTGCGGCCCAGCAGGGGGCCCATGACGCAGATGGAGGCGCGCATTTTCCTGACCAGATCATAGGGCGCTTCGGAAATGATCTTGTCGGCCTCCACAATGACGGTGCCGCTGGCCCGCTCCACCTGGGCCCCGAGGCTGGAGAGGATCTGCGTCATGTAGTTGGTATCGCTCAGGTCCGGCACGCGGCGGATGGTGCACTTCTCCCGGGTGAGCAGGGTGGCGGCTAGGATGGGCAGGGAGGAGTTTTTGGATCCGCTGACGAAGACGGAACCTTCGAGGAGATGACCTCCGTGAACGATGAGTTTATCCATGAGTGGGGGGCGGGAAAGGATCAGGGGGCAACCGAAAAAAGGAAGCGGTCGCGGCCCGAGTAGTCGGAGACACTGCGGGACTCCCGCAAGCCGAAATGCTCCATCACGGGGAGTAAATCGATGGATTGCCCGGCACCAATCTCCAAGGCAATCAGGGCGCCGGGGGCCGCATGGGGGGCGAGATCAGCAAGGAAGCGGGCGATGATTTCCGTGCCCACCGGGCCGCCGTCCAGGGCCAGCACGGGGTCGCGCTGCACTTCGGCGGAGAGAGTGGGGACTTCATCGGCGGCGATGTAGGGCAGGTTGGCGACGATGAGGTCGAAGGGGCCCCCGGTGAGGTTTTGGAATAAATCGGTCAGGACGAAGGAGGCACGTCCGGCGGGCAGGGCCGTTTTCCCGGCGTTCTCCTCGGCCAGGGCGATGGCGTCCGGCGAGACATCGGCCAGGGTGGCGTGGGATTCCGGAAAAGCGTGGGCGAGGCTGAGGCCGATCACGCCGGAGCCGGTCCCCATGTCGAGGATGCGGGCGGGCGGCGGGAGGTTTTCCTTTTTGTAATAGGCGAGGATTTTCTCGATCAGTTCCTCGGTTTCCGGCCGCGGGATCAGGGCGCGGGCATCACATTTGAACTCGCGGCCCATAAACTCGACGGTGCCGAGCAGGTGCTGGAGAGGTTCACGTTTGGCCCGGCGGCGGGTGAGGTCGCGGAGGGGTTCCAAGATGGCTTCCTCGAGGGGCCGGTCGAACTGGAGATAGAGCTGCATGCGTTTGCAGCCCATGACGTGGGCCAGCATGTATTCCATGTTCAGCCGCGCGGACTCCACGCCCGCTTTTTCAAGGTAGGGCGTGCCGCTCTGGATGGTCTGAAGCACTGTTTTCATGAGGGGCTCAGCCTATCCACGGGGCGGGCAGTGCAAGTGCTTTGACGGGCTGCTGACGGGCCACGGATGGCACGGATGGCACGGATACGACGGATGGCACGGATGTTTCGAAAAAAGAGAGAGTTATGGCTGGCGTCGGAACAACCGTTCTGACCAACGTGGCCTCTCAACCTGCCCTTATCTGTGTTTATCCGTCGTATCCGTGCCGTCCGTGGCCCGTCAACCACCCGGCTCATTTCCCGAGGCTGTCGATCAGTCCCTGCAGGCCGTCGCCGCCTTTCAGGGTGTCCTTGAGGAGCTCGGTGGCGGCGTCGCCGACGCCGTCGGCGATGGTTTTTTC
>JAYUWQ010000375.1:0-4467 GCA_043753485.1 bacterium | reverse complement strand
TTTTATCAAATCTACCTCCTCGATTTTGAAACCGGCGACACCCGCCGGCTTTCCAAGGGTACCGGCAAAACGACCTGCGCCTGGCTGCATCCTGATGGACAGCGGTTTCTCTACGCCTCCACCCATGAGGATACCGCCTCCGCGGACCTGCAGGCCGCCGAACTGAAGGACCGCGCCGAAGGGAAACAGAAGCGTTATTCGTGGGATTACGATGAACATTATGATCTGCACGCCCAGCAGTTGGACGGCACCGGTGCGGTGAACCTGACAAAAACCCGCGGCTACGACGCCGAGGGCAGCTACAGCCCGGATGGCCAATGGATCGCCTTTGCTTCCAACCGGCACGCCTACACCGGACCGATGCCGCAGGCACAGCAGGAGAAGTTCGACCGTCAGAAATCCTGGGCGATGGAGATCTATCTGATGCGGGCCGACGGCTCGGAGGTGAAACGCCTGACGGATGTGCCGGGTTACGATGGCGGCCCCTTCTTCAGTCCGGATGGAAAGAAGATCTGCTGGCGGCGCTTCACCGAGGACGAAAGCCAGGCGGAAGTGTGGACCATGAATGTGGATGGCTCGGACCCACGCCAGAACACCAAACTGGGCGCCATGTCCTGGGCGCCGTATTTCCACCCGTCCGGCGAATATCTGATCTTCACCACCAACAAACACGGGTTCGACAACTTCGAACTGTATCTGGCCGCGGCTTCCGGTCAGGGCGAACCCGTACGGGTGACCTCCACGCCCGGTTTTGATGGCCTGCCGGTCTTCTCTCCGGATGGGCAAAAGCTGTCGTGGACCAGCAACCGCACCGGCGACAAGGCCTCGCAGATCTTCATCGCCGGCTGGGATCACGCCGCCGCCCGGAAGGCCTTCGGCCTGACCGATGCGACGGCGGGGACTGCCGCCGCCACTCCCGCCGTGCCGGAAGTGCAGGCCACCGACTTCGCGCCGGAAATCCGCGCGGAGGATTTGAAAAAGCACATTTACTACCTCGCTTCGGACGCCCTCCAGGGCCGCCTCACCGGCACCGCTGGAGAGCAGTTGGCGACCGATTATACCGCCCGCCTCTTCAAGGAATTCGGCCTGCTCCCTGCCGGGGATGGCGACACCTTTTTCCACGGCTTCGATTTCACCGCCGGGGTTGCCCTCGGGCAGGGGAATGCCCTCACCGTTTCCGGAGTGGACGGCTGGACGGAGCCCAAAGTGGAAAAGGATTGGACGCCCCTGACCTTTTCCTCCACGGGCACGATTGCCCCGGCTCCGGTGGTGTTTGCCGGGTACGGCATGGAGGTTCCCGAAGGCATGGATGCCAATGGCCAGCGCACCGAGGCTTATTCATCCTACTTCCATCTCGATGTGAAGGACAAGTGGGTGATGCTCTTCCGTTATCTTCCGGAGGGGATCAGTCAGGAGGAACGGGTGCGGTTCGGCCGTTTTGCCAGCCTGCGCTTCAAGGCCCTGACCGCCCGGCAGAAAGGCGCCAAAGGCATCATCGTGGTCAGCGGTCCCTCCTCCAAGGTGGTGCAGCAGCTGGTGCCGCTGAGTTTCGATGCCAGCATGGCCGGCAGCGGCCTCGGCGCGATTTCCCTCACCGATGCCGCCGCCGCCACCCTGCTCCGCACCGCCGGAAAAGACCTCTCCGCCCTCCAGGCTGAATTGGATAGCGGAAAACAGGTCCAGGGTTTCGACCTGCCCGGCGTCGCCCTCGGCACCGTGCTGGACATCAACCAGGAAAAACGCCGCGGGCGGAATGTGCTGGCGCGCCTCACCACGGAAAACCTCAATCCCCATGCCCCCGCCCTCGTCATCGGCGCCCACATCGACCACCTCGGCACCGGCGCGGGTTCCACTTCCCGCGAGACCAATGCCAGGCCCGATGACATCCATCATGGGGCGGATGACAATGCCTCCGGCGTGGCCGGGGTGCTGGAGATCGCGCAGTGGATGGCCAGCGAACAAAAGGCCGGCCGCCTCAAGCTGGAACGCGAGGTGATCTTTGCCGGCTGGTCCGGCGAGGAGATCGGCCTGCTGGGCGCCAATGCCTGGTGCCGCGATCTGGCCAAGTCCATCTTCAAGGACGAGAACGCCAAACTGAATCTGATCCTCGGGGCGAATCTCAATATGGACATGATCGGCCGGCTCCAGAAAAACCTGATCCTCCAGGGGCTGGGCTCCAGCGACTGGTGGGCCGGCGAAATCGAGCGCCGCAATGCCGTCACCGGATTGTCCCTCCAGACCCAGCAGGATTGTTATCTGCCGACCGATGCCTCGGTGTTCTACCTGCGCGGAGTGCCCATTCTGAATGCCTTCACCGGCCAGCATGAGGACTATCACAAGCCCGGCGACACTGCCGACAAGATCAACTATCCCGGCACCGAACAGGTCACGCGCTTCATGGGACTGGTCGCCCGCAGTCTCGCCACCGGGACGGAGGTGCCGGTTTACAAGGAGCAGAAGCGTCCTGACGAAGGCAGCCGCGGCGGGATGCGCGTCTATCTCGGCACGGTGCCGGATTACTCGCAGGACGGCATCGAAGGCGTCAAACTCAGCGGCGTCAGTGCCATCGGTCCGGCCGCGAAGGCAGGCCTGCTGGCAGGGGACGTTATCGTGAAACTGGCCGGCAAGGAGATCAAAAACATCTACGATTACACCTTCGTGATGGGAGTGCTGAAGATCGGTCTGGAAACCGAGATCGAAGTCCAGCGGACCGGGAAACGCGCCGTGCTGAAGATCACCCCCGGCAGCCGGGATTGAGCGAATTCCACGGGAGAAACCGGGTGGGGAGGCCGTATTTTTACAAAGGCTTAACAAAAAGCACGCCCCGAAGACATCAGGACTTCACAATCGGGTGCCATGGTGTCAACATGCGGAAGAGTTCTTTCGACCGCCTCCGAGTCATCAACCCCACAACCAACAAAACCATGAAATCAATCCTCATCACCCTCGCCATCGCCGCCAGTGCTGCCCTCCTCCACGCCCAGCCCGAAGGCGGCGGTCCCCGTCCTGACGGCCCGCCTCCCGGCGCTCCAGGTGGCCCCGGCGCCCCCGGTGGTCCTGACGGCATGCGCCGCCCCGTCCCCCCCCTCCTAGCCGCGCTGGATACCGACAAGGATGGCGAAATCTCCGCCAAGGAAATCGACAACGCCGTGACGGCCTTGAAGACCCTCGACAAGGACGGCGACGGCAAGATCAGCAAGGAAGAACTGCGTCCCCCCATGCCTCCCCGCCGTGAGGGCGAAGGCCAGGGCAAAGGCGAAGGCCAGCCCCGCGGTCCCCGCCCCGAAGGCGGTGGTCAGGGCGGTGGCCCCCGTCCTCCCCGCGGCCCCGGTGGTCCCCCTCCGGCTGACCGCTAAACGATAGGGAAGTCCGGCTCCCACTCCTCAGAGCGCGTCCAGTCGGCTGGACGCGCTTTTTTGTGTTCCGGCGGCAGGAAGGGCACGCCAGCAACCACCGATTTTCCGGAAGACACGGAAAAACAGAAGTGTGACGAGCGTCCCCGCTCGTCCCCAGAAGCCCCGGAAGGTGGACGAGGGGCCTCCCAAGTATTCCCAACACGAAGTGCGGTGGGATTCCCGGACCGCTAAATCTGCCTTTCACCCCGCACTCCTGACGGGGTTCCCGTTCCCAGCCACCTTTTTCAACCGTCACCACACCTGACGAATCAAGAATCCTGACCTTCAAGGCCCGTTCTAAAGTCCCGAATTTCTTGCAAATCCTGTTGGGGCCGGATATGGTCAGGCATATCCAGCCATATCCATTGAGGCTCAACCTTTTACAGACCACCGTCCCCTCCAACTATGCTTCAACTTGAAATGGATATCCCAACACCCCTGTTGGCATATTAGACTGTTCGGCATTGAAGATCGTGTATACCACTTGCAAAAGAACTGAGAGACTTTCTTACGAGCCCTTGGGATCCAATCAGGCGCCGGAGCTCGCGAGGGTCCTAAGCGATCCGAAGGTCTATCAATTTATCGAGGGAGGGTGTCCCACATGGGAACAACTGGTGAAAGATTTTTCCCGCCTCGGAGAAGGCGTTCCTTCTCACCGATCAGGTGAAATATGGATCGATTATGCAGTCCGGAGGAGCAGTGACGGGGTGCTAATCGGTCGGATCGAGGCCACTGTGATTGGTTGCAACGCCGAGGTTGCTTTTCTCTTTGGATCAGCATTCTGGGGACAAGGATTTGGACGCGAGAGCCTTTGCTGGTTGCACCGAATGCTTACAAATCGAATTGGCGTGAACTACGGCAGGGCAACAATCAATCCAGCGAACCAGAGATCGCTTTGGCTAGTTGAATCACTGGGATACAAAGTAGCCCCAGAAGACGAGTGGCCAATACTCACCAGCTACGATCCCGGCGACCGCGTGTTCCGAATGCGACTTGCCGAATCGGGTCGGGATGGCAGGATTGCGCCTGCCACCCCTCCCACACCACCCGGCATGCGGCTCCGCACCGGGCG
>JAYUWQ010000374.1:0-12147 GCA_043753485.1 bacterium | reverse complement strand
GCAGCAAGGCCGCCCGGGATCACATGATCAAAGCCAACCTGCGCCTGGTGGTGAAAATCGCCCAGGACTACGCCAACTACGGCCTGCCGCTGCTGGATCTCATTTCAGAAGGCAACATCGGCCTGATGAAGGCGGTGGAACGTTTCGACCCGAACAAGGGCGGCAAACTTTCCACTTACGCGGCCTGGTGGATCAAACAGTCGATCAAACGCGCGCTGGCGAACCAGTCCAAGACGATCCGTCTGCCCGTCCACATGGTGGACAAAATTTCCAAGATGCGCCGCGTCTCGATGTCCATGTCCGAGGACCTGGGCCGCGAACCGACCGATGACGAGCTTTCCGAAGAAATCGGGATCGACCGCGCCAAGCTCGCCCAGTTGAAGGCCGCCAGCCTGCGCCCGGCTTCGCTGGATGCCCCGATCAGTGAGGACGACAGCACGGAATTTGGTGAAATCATCGGTGATGACCGCGCGCAGACCCCGCACGAAATTCTGAGCCATCGGAACATGCACGACCAACTCGATGGTCTGCTGGACGTGCTCGACGAGCGCGAACGCAAGATCATTGATGCCCGTTTCGGCCTGAATGGACAGAAGCCCAAAACGCTGGAGGAAGTCGGTCAGGAATTCGGGGTCACCCGCGAACGCATCCGCCAGCTGCAGAACATCGCGCTGAAAAAATTGCGCCGGGCGCTGCAGAAGAAGGAAGATCCGGGACCACGTCCGCTCAAGGGCGCCCGCAAAAAAGCCGGGATGGCCGCCGCTGCGGTGGCTGCCATGGCCAGCATGCTGGACGACGACGACGACGACTTCTCGGCGGACGAGTTCAGCATTGGCGACGAATAAGGTCCTGGGTTGGCTGCCGCTGCTTGGGCGGTTCACATTCCCATGTCCCCCGCCCTGCGCCTTGATCAACTGCTCTCCCGTTTCGGTTATTGCAGCCGGAGGGAAGCTGCGGCCTGGCTCTCAGCCGGGCGGATCACCCGGAAGGGCGAGCCGCTTCAGCGCACCGATCAGCGGGTGACTCCGGAGTCGGTGTTGATTGATGGCCAGCCGGTGGAGTTCCCTGATGGCCTGCTGTTGATGCTGCACAAGCCCATCGGCTACGCCTGCTCCCATGATCCGGCCGAGGCACCGCTGATTTACGATCTGCTGCGGCCGCAGTGGCTGCGGCGGAATCCGGGGCCGATCAGTGTGGGCAGGCTCGACCGCGAGACCAGCGGCCTGCTCTTGATCACCGATGACGGCGCGCTCAGCCACCGTCTGACTTCGCCCAAACACGAAGTGGAAAAGGCCTATGAAGTCACTGTTAGCACATCGTTCCCGGACGGCCTGACCGAACTGTTCGCCTCCGGCACCCTGACGCTGCGGGGAGAAGCCAAAGCCTGCCTGCCGGCCCGGCTGGAAATTACCAGTAACCAGACCGCCCGCCTGTTCCTCCATGAAGGGAAATATCACCAGGTGCGCCGGATGTTCGCCAGCCAGGGCTGCCCTGTCACCGCCCTGCACCGCAGTGCCATCGGTGCTCTGACCCTCGGAGATTTACCCGAAGGCCACTGGCGGGGGATTTCCCCGGCGCAAGTGGTGCCGGTCTAGCTGACGACGGAGCGCGGATGGAATCGGAGTCGGTGGACTGTCCGTGGAATACTGCGCACGCGATCCAAGTCCAAAACTTGACTTTGGGATACCAAAATGGTATCGGAATGCTACTATGGCCAGTTTGCTGATAAAAAGGATTCCTCCGGAGCTTCACGCCCGGTTGAAACAGCGGGCGGCGGCTCACCGCCGCTCCTTGAATAGTGAAACGATCCTGCTCCTGGAACAGGTTTTGGGCGTTCCGTCCCCGGCAACCGGGGCGGTCACAACTCAGGAACCGGATCTTTCGGAGGCCGCCTTGGCTGGGGTGGATCCGACGGTGGCGGCCCGCCTGCGGGCGCTCCGGGAACTGGGCGAAAGCCTCGCCAACCGGGGCGTTGATTTTAACCAATGGCGTCAGGATGCGGCGGAGTCCCGCCGGTAGTTTTTTGAAGGAATGCATCTCGATACCAATATGCTGATCGGAGCCTCCGAAGTCGGGTCACCGATCCGCCGCCAGGTGGAGGCATGGTTGCGGGCGGGGGAACCGCTTCAGGCTTCTGCCATGGCGTGGGCGGAGTATTTGTGTGGTCCGCTGGCGCCGGGCGAGGAAGCGGCCTGTTTTTCACTGTTGGATCAGATCTGTCCGATGGATGCCGCGACGGCCACGCTTGGAAGCAGGCTATACAATTTCACCGGCCGGCGCAGCCGTTCCCTGGCGGATTGCCTGATCGCCGCCACCGCCATTTTGGCCGGCCAGCCGCTTGCTTCGGCAAACCTCTCTGATTTCCAGCCGTTCACCGCTTACGGCCTGACGCTTTTTTCACCTGGGAATTTCCCGTAGGCCTTTGCGGTTTCATTGCGGAAAGGAGCGTCCGGCAGGGCATTGATCCTGGGATTGCAGTGCCTTCAATCGGTGGGTGCGCATGAGATCTCTGGCGGCACCGGGAATGGATTCGAATTCTTCGGGGAAGGGGCCGGGTTCACCAGTGGTTTGCCATGCAGGAATGGAGGGGTCAGCTCCATGGTCCAACAGGAAAGCCGCCATTTCTGAAGATCTGGCCCACCACAGGCAAGTCCATCTGTCCCCATCCTGAGCATTGATATTGGCTCCGGCTTGCAGCAGGAGGCGCGCGATCCCGGGGTTATCACTGCAAACAGCCATGTGGATGGCTGTTCCTCCGATGTTTTGCACATTGGGATCTGCTCCAACTGATAGAAGATAGGCAACGGCCTCCGTGTCGCCTCTCTCGGCCGCATTGCGCAGCGCCCATTCGCCGACCTCATTGATGGCATTCACATCAGCGCCGGCATCAGCCAACAACTTGATCATGTCGAGGTCTGTCCAATCATGGAAGAATGGGCGTGAGGCAAATTCGGGATCTTTGAGGCAATCGCCTTGTTGGATAAGTTGGCGGGCAGCTCCAATATCGCCATCACGGACGGCTGCTGCGAGTCGATCCTGAGCGGAGTCCATATGCCAAAGGGAAATCTGAAGCAGCGAGGCGTTTAAAAACCCAGCAATTCCCGCAACGCATCGGTGATGCTGGCGGCGGTGGGGCGGTGGGCGGCCCAGAGGTTGGGGTGATAGGGGATGGGGGTGTCGCGGGCGTTGAGGCGCCGGGGCGGGGCGTCGAGCAGATGGAACCCTTCGGCGGTGACGCGGGCGATGACTTCGGCGGTGACGCCGCCGTAGGGGAAGGCCTCACCGACGACCAGCAGGCGGCCGGTGCGGGCGACGCTGGCGAGGATGGTGTCGGTATCGAGCGGCTTGATGCTGCGGAGATCGACGATTTCGATTTCGTAACCGAGCTTGGCAAGTTCATCGGCGGCGCGGATCGACTCGTGCACCATGGCGCTGTAGGTGACGACGCTGGCGTGTTTGCCGTGGCGGGTGATGCGGGCCTTGCCGATGGGGAGGCGCTCCTCGGGGGCAGGGAGGGCGTCGGCCTTGAGGTGATAGTAGAGGAATTTGTGCTCGCAGAAGATGACCGGGTCGTTCAGCTCGATGGCATCCAACAGCATCCAGTAGGCATCGCCCACGGTGGCGGGGGTGATGACGATCAGCCCGGGGTAGTGGGCGTAGAGGCTTTCCATGCTCTGGCTGTGGAAAGGCCCGCTGCCGGCCGTGCCGCCGCTGGGGAGGCGGACCACGAGAGGGCAGGGGATGCCGGTGCGCCAGAAGTGGGTGGCGGCCTGGTTGATGATCTGATTGAAGCCGATGCTGGAAAAGTCCGCGAACTGCATCTCGACGATGGGACGCATGCCTTCGATGGCCGCGCCGATGGCGAAGCCCATCATGGCATCCTCACTGATCGGGCTGTCGAGGACGCGGCCGGGGAAGTCGCGGGCGAGGTGTTTGGTGGCTTTGAAGGCCCCGCCGAATCCGGCGATGTCCTGTCCGTAAATGAATACGTCAGGATTTTCACGCAGGGCGCGGGTCTGGGCCTCGCGGATGGCTTCGAGATAGGTGATGCTCACGGGGTCTCGGAGTTGGCGGTTTCCACGAGCCAGCGGGAGGCGAGCGGCTGCCAGGTTTCGTGGGCAGGATCGGGGGAGGGATCGCGCTGGGCGGTGGCGACGGCCTGTTGGACCGCTTCTATGGCCCCGGCTTCCATCAATTCGATTTCGCCTGGGGTGGCCCAGTGTTCATCGAGCATTTTCTGGCGGGCGAGTTTAAGGCAGTCCTGACCCAGGGGAGTTTCCTTGATGGCGTCGGGGATGTAGGCACCGTCGTCGTGGGCACCGTGGCCGCAGAGGCGGAGGAGCTTGCCGACGACCAGTTGCGGACCGTGGCCGGCGCGGGCGCGGGCGACGGCTTTTTCAAATACGGCGAGGCAGGCGGCGAGGTCGGTGCCATCCACTTCATACCCTTCCACACCGTAACCCACGGCTCGATCCACGAGGTCACGGCAGGCGTACTGGCGGTCGGTGGGGGTGGAATAGGCGAATTGGTTATTGGCGACGGCGACCACCAGCGGGAGTTTCTCGACGGCCGCGAGGTTCAGGGCTTCGTGGAAGGCTCCGGTGGAGGTGCCGCCATCCCCGATACAGGACGCCCCGACAATGTCGGAAATGCCGCGGAATTGCCGGGCCTTCAACATGCCGCAGACCACCGAGACCATGGCGCCAAGGTGGGAAATCATGGCGGGCATGCCTTTGTCAGGACGGCCGCGGTGAATATTGCCATCGCGTCCACGCATGGGGCCCTTGACGCTGCCAAGATAAGTTCGGGCGGTATCGAGGATGTTCTCCCCGAAGGCCATGCGTCCGGCCTGGTCGCGGATGAGCGGGGCGAAGATGTCATGGCCCTGCTGCAGGCTCACGGCTAAGGCCGCGCTGAACGCCTCCTGACCGCGGCCGAGATAGACGCCACCCACGATTTTTCCGGCGTGGTAGAGGGCGGCGATTTTATCCTCCAGGGTGCGGGCCAGCAACATCCAGCGGAAGGTCTCGCAGAAGCGTGTGGCAGCCGTCTCCGGGGCGGAGACGGGGGCATCGGCCATGGCAGCAGGGGTCATCGGGGATGAAGTTCCGGCATGGAGGAAGTCAGGGGCGCCGGGGCAGGGAAGCCATGGTTTATTCCACCAAGGCCGCGTGGGCGGAGGCCGGGCCTTCGAGTTTGGCGGTATTGGCTTCCATGGCAGCGCGCACGATTTCCCAGAAGCTGCCGCTTTCCAGGCTGGCTCCACCGACGAGGGCACCGTCGACATCGGGCTGGCTCATCAGTTCGCCCATGTTGGAGGGCTTCACGCTGCCGCCGTATTGGATACGGACGCGGCGGGCAGTTTCGGGATCGTAAAGTTTGGTGAGAATGGTGCGGATGAGCGCGTGGGCTTCCTGCGCCTGTTCGGAACTGGCGGTGCGGCCGGTGCCGATGGCCCAGACGGGTTCATAAGCGAGCACGGTAGCGACGGCTTGTTCGGCGGTGACGCCGGCGAGACTGCCGCTGAGCTGCGTGGTGAGGACTTCCTCCAGCTTGCCGGCATCGCGCTCGGTGAGGGTTTCCCCGACACAGAGGATGGGCTTGAGGTGATAGTGGTGGGCGGCCAGCACCTTGGTGTTGATGATGGCATCGGTCTCGCCAAACAGGCTGCGGCGCTCGCTGTGGCCCAGGATGACGTAGGTGACCAGCATGCTGCGGAGCATGAGCGGGCTGATTTCACCAGTGAAGGCCCCGGAGGGCTGGTCGTGCATGTTTTGCGCCGCGATGCGGACATGGTCACGGTTGGTCAGCATGGCGAGGGCCGCGCTGAGGCTGATGTAGGGTGGGGCGATGACAATATCCACGCTGTCGCCGGATTGGGCGAGGACGAGGAAATCCTTGAGAAAGTCCTCCGTCTCGGACGGAGTTTTGTGCATTTTCCAGTTCGCGGCGATGATCGGTTTACGCATGGGTGGGTGTCGATGGTTCCGCGCATCCAAGCGGTGGATGGGGCGGGTGTCCATCGCAGAATGTAGCGGCGGACCACAAGATGGAGGTTATGAGGACGTCGCGGAAAAGTATGAGCGGGACCGACATGGAATCGAAAGACGGGCTGGATGAATTTGCGGTGTGAGTGATTGTCGGCCACGGCGGGCGCGTTTATAAAGGCAGCGTGAGTGGCATGGTGGAAAAGACATTTATCCAGCGGCAGTGGCTGACGGTTCGCCGGCAGGTCTATCCCGTGCTCGTGCTGGTGGTCCTGATGTGGGTGGCCGAAATGGCGGATTGGCTGCTGCCAGCGGCTTGGACGCCCGATCAGTGGGGCATCCGGTCCCGCCAGATCACGGGGTTGTCCAGAGTAGCGCTGGCGCCTTTTTTGCATGAAGGGCTGGTGCACCTGCTGCGGAATACGGTGCCGCTCCTGGTGCTGGGCTGGCTGGTGGCCTTGAGCGGACGCTGGCTTTTCATCCGCGTGGCCTTCGTGACGGGTCTGACCAGCGGCCTGGGCGCCTGGGCATTCGGCAACGGGGACGCGGTGCATATCGGGGCCAGCGGGATCGTGTTCGGGCTCCTGGGATTCCTGATTGCCCGGGGTTGGGTGGCGCGGCGGGTAGGCTGGACGCTGCTTTCCGTGGCGGTGGGGGTCTTTTATTTTTCCACGGTGCTCAGCCTGCTGGGACCGGAACCCCATACCTCCTGGTCCAGTCATTTCTGGGGATTCACCGGAGGGATGGGCCTCGCGTGGTGGCTCTACCGGCACGAGGGGCGACGATTGCTCAGCGGGACGACCCGGGAAGCGATTCGAGCCACAGTGTCTTCAAATAAGGTTCGTCGGTGAAATCAGGCGGCATGTTGCCCGGTTGCAGCTGGGTGACCGGGCGCTGGGCGAGAGCGGCGCCACTTTCCACGAGATCGCGGAACCGGGCGGGGGTGAGGCCCCGGTGATTGGTGCTGGAGAGGAGCCAGCCGCCGGGCGCGAGGACGGCCAGGCAGAGGGCCACCAGTTCTGGGAAATCGTGCTCCGCCCGGAAGACTTTGCCGTCGGCATTCCGGCTGAAGGTGGGCGGGTCCACCACAATCCCGTCCCAGGTGCGGCCCTTTTTGGCAAAACGGCGGAGCCACTCAAAGGAGTCGCCCCGGCAGAAAAAATGATTCTCCGGAGAGAGGTCATTCAGGGCAAAATTCCGCTGCCCCCAATCCAGATACGGCCGGGAGAGATCGACGCTGGTGGTGATGGCTCCCCGGGAGGCGGCGGCCACACTGAAGGCGCAGGTGTAGGCGAATAAATTCAGCACCCGCTGGCCGGGCACGATCCGGTCCATCATCCGGGCCCGCTGCGGCCGCTGGTCGAGGAAAAGCCCCTGACTGTATCCGGCCGTGAGATCGATTTCATAATGCAACCCCAGCTCCTGCACCGCGAATGGCCCGGGCGGCGGTTCCCCGAGGACACATTGCGGGGCTTGTTTGTCCTGCTGGTCCAGCCGCTTCCACCACACGGAACGGCAATCCTCCGGCAGGGTGCGGCGCAGGATTTCAGGAAAATGCACATTCCGCGTCTGGACCACCCAATGCCCGCCGTAAGTATCGATCTCCACCCCCGGCCAGCCGTCGCCTGCCCCATCAAGGAGGCGGAAGGCGGTGGTTTGGCCGTTTGCCAGTTCAGGAAGGGCGGAGCGGCGGGCGATGGCTTGGGGAAAGAGATGGTTCTGCGTCAGCGGCATGCCGGCAAATCTCAGGCAGCTTCCGGAATTTTGCCAATGAAGAAACTGGACAGGTATCCTGTGCGGGTTAATTTATCCCATGAGCAGCGCGACTTATACCCAAGCAAGAGATCACCTCGCGGAACTCTGGGACCGCACCCTGTCCACGAGGGAGCCCATCGTGGTCAGCCGACGGGGCAAGGACAGCGTGGCCATCCTGCCGGCGGATGAATTATCCTCGTTGCTCGAAACGGCGCATTTGCTGAGATCGCCCCGGAATGCGGAGCGGCTCCTCGGGGCCTTGGCCCGCAGTCACGCCGGGAAGGGAAAAAAGGTTACGGTGGCTCAATTGGAGACGAAATTCAGTCCGGTGGCCGGGCAGTGAGTTTGTAAATTTGCCCCGAAAAATGCATTCCGTGCTGTCAGAAGTTATTTCGGCGTTCAGGGGCGCCCAAGACTTGGCTGTGGCCACTTTGAGAGACCGGCTTTGCGTCCCACTACCGTCATCCAATTTGGATTGGTCGAGGAACAGCCATACGCTTGATCTCCCACGCCGGGGTAGTGAGATTGGGGTCGAAATCAGTCCGCATGGCTACGGTGTGAGGATGGGCTTCCCCTCGGTTTCCATCGATTTCGATTGGGGGGAGAGAGGCGAGGGCTATGGTTTCGATCTGTGGCGGCTTTGGAAGCATTGCGAGGTGAACCGGCTTTTTCTTGATTCGTTGACCTACGATTCAATCAAGTATAAGTTAGAACTGGCGGAAGCTGCGACGGAGCTGGTTGGGGATAGACTTTTGCTCTACCTGCCTGAGGAGCGTGTACGATATGGCATGATGAGCTACTATCCCGCCCGGTCTTGATGAACTGTCCCGCAGGTAGATCGCCCAGCCTATGCAACTCATCATCGACCCGGATTTCCTGGATGACCTGACCCATTGGTCGCAGACGGAACCGCGCATCGTGATCCGCATTTTGAAGTTATTGGAGGAAATCCGGCGGCAGCCCTTTCAGGGGACGGGCAAGCCCGAGCCTTTGCGCCACCTGGGCTCCGGGGTTTGGTCGCGCCGCATCACCCAGGAGCACCGGCTGGTTTACCGGGTGGACAAGGAGACGGTTTGGCTGCTGCAATGCCGCTACCACTACTGAAAAACGCATCGCCCATCGGGGTTGAACCGGCGGGGGATACCGCTACCATACGCGACTTTTTCGAACCAGAACCTGACCTTTTATGAACAACTCCGATGCGCTGGGCGCGACTCTCTCCGATGCGGTGAATGCCGGGAATCTGCTGGAAAGCAGCCGGGCGAATATCATGGAACTGCTGGCGGGGAGTACGAATCCGGCGTTTCCGGCCAGCGTCGGGGAACTGGTGGACGGCGGGCACTGGAATGAATTGAATGACCGGTTTTTCAAAAAACTCGCCTTCGGCACCAGCGGGCTGCGGGGGCGGACCATCGGCAAAATCGTGACGGCGGCCGAGCGCGGGCAGGCGGCGGAAGGCGAGCGGCCGGAGCTGCCCTGCACCGGCACCAATGCCCTGAATTTCTACAACGTGACCCGGGCGACGCGCGGGATGTGCGCCTTCGTGAAAAAGTATTTTGCGGAACACGGCAAGTCAGGAAAACCTTCCCTCGTCTTCAGCCACGACACCCGGCTGTTTTCCCGGGAATTCGCGGAGTTCGCCGCCAAGGTCACAGCCCAGAGCGGAGTGGATGCCTATCTGTTTGAGGATTTCCGGCCCACCCCGGAGCTGTCCTTCGCGGTGCGCCAGTTGAATGCGACGGGCGGGGTGATGATCACCGCGAGTCACAACCCTTCGCACGATAATGGTTATAAAGTTTACTTCCAGGATGGGGATCCGATCATTGATCCTGTGGCGACCGGGATTTTGAATGAGGTGAATGCGGTGCAGAGCGACAGCTTCGATCCGGTGCCGGAAGCAGAGCAGGGGAAAGTCACCATCATTGGCAAGGAACTGGATGAAGCCTACTTCGCGAGGCTCAAAGGGGTGATGCTGAATCCAGCTTTGTTGGAAAAAGCCCGTGACTTGAAAATCGTGTATACCCCGATCCACGGCACTGGCATGGTGCATGTGCCGCGTCTGCTGGGTTCGCTCGGATTCAATTACCTCACAGTGCCGGAACAGGACATCCCGGATGGCCGGTTCCCGACCGTTGTCTCACCGAATCCGGAAAACGCCGCCGCTCTTAAAATGGCGATGGATCTGGCAGACCGGCAGAAAGCCGATATCGTGATCGCGACCGATCCAGACTGTGACCGGATGGGCGTGGCGGTGCGGAATGCCCAAGGCAAGCTGCAGCTGATCACCGGCAACCAGATCGGGTCGCTGATGGCGTGGTACCGCACCAAGACAATGTTTGAAATTGGCTGGCTGAATGAGTCCAACCGGAAGAATGCGGCGATCGTGAAAACCTATGTCACGACGCGGCTCCAGGAGGCGGTGGCACATGCCTACGGGGTGCATGTAGTGAATACCCTGACCGGATTCAAATACATCGGCGGCAAGCTCGGCAAATATGAACGCGCCCTGCCGGCAGAACTGCAGGCCCGTTACCGCCAGATGTCCGATGAGGAATCCCGGGCGGTGCGCCTCGAGTATAGCAAATTCTTCATCTTTGGGGGTGAGGAAAGCTACGGCTACATGGGCGTCGACTGGATGCGCGACAAAGACGGCAATGGGGCAGTGCTGATGTTCGCCGAACTCGCGGCCTACGCGGCCAGCCGGGGGCTCACCGTGACGGACCTCCTGGATGAAGTATATCTGGAATACGGCTATTTCCACGAGCAGTCAGAGAACCTCACTTTCGAAGGTGCCAGCGGGGCTGCCACCATGAAGAAGCTGATGGACTCCTTCTCCGCCCACCCGCCCAGGGAGTTGGCCGGCGTCAAGGTTGCGGCCATGCTCGACTTCGGAACTATGGACATTCACGACGAGGAAGGTGATCTTGTTCCCAAGGAAAATATGTTCCTGCTGACTCTCGAGGATGACCGCCGCTTCGTGATCCGGCCGTCGGGCACCGAGCCGAAGATCAAGATTTACTTCTTCGGGCAGCATCCCGCGCCCGAAGGGCAAAAGCTGAACGCCGCCGATCTGCCGGAGATCAAACAGGAAACCGCCGCCGGTCTCACCGAGCTGTGGAAGTTCATCCAGACGGATGTCGCCGCCCGCCTCGCGGAATAAGGAGCAAGGGAGCACGGGCGTCCGCCCGTGTGTTCCGCAGCCCTGGCAGGGAGACCTCCTATCAGACCATTTTTAAAACATCCGGCTGGATTGAAACACACGGGCCGGAGGCCCGTGTTCCCTTCTTAAAATGACTTTCACCCCTTGGAAAGACCGCGGCGCAGCGGTGGTCAGCGGTTTGCTGCTGGCGGCGGCGTTTCCACCGTTGAATTGGTGGCCGCTGGCGCTGGTGGCGTTGGTGCCATTGCTGCTGGCGGTGTGGTCCAGATCAGCCCGCCGTAGCAAGGCCTTCCAGGCCTTGGTTTATCGCATCAACCATACGCCTGAACCTAACGCTGCTCAGTCAAGTCGTGATGCCGTCACGGCTGCGGATGGTAAACCTTCTGTTGACCCGTGCGGACAGAATTTCCGCCATCCTTATCCGGGTGCCATTTCGCCGGAATGCGGGGATGGAATTTCCGGTGGAATGGAAACCCAAGGCCTGGAAGGCCTTGCTACGCTGCCTGGGAAAGAAACACACGGGCCGGAGGCCCGTGCTCCCTTCTGGCCCGCCTTCCGGCTGGGATGGCTATTTGGATTCGTGTTTTTCACCGCGACTTTGTGGTGGATCCAACATGTCACCCTGCCGGGCATGCTGGCGCTGACGGCCTACCTGGCGCTGTATCCGGCGGTGGCCATGGGCATCGCGGGTTGGCTGGGAATGTGGCGGGATGAACGCTGGGGAGTAGCTTTTGGAAAATTGCTATTAATCGCCGGGATCTGGGTGGGGTTGGAATGGGTGCGCAGTGTGGCACTGTGGGGTTTTCCCTGGAATGGGTTGGCGGTTCCTTTGTTTGATTTTCATGGGCTCCATTATTTTTCTTCCATGCTTGGCGTGGGAGGTTTGGCCGCAATGGTGGTGCTGGCTTGCCTTGCCCTTGCTGCTTGTCTGCATCTGAGAGGCAAATCGAAAGTGTTTGGGCCATTTTTATTGGGATTAATCATCACCGCTGCGGCAGGCATGGAAGTGTGGTGCCGGATCGGGGATGCCTTGGAAACCAAGAAACCCCGGCCTGTGGGGCGGGAATTCACCGCCATCCTGATCCAGCCGAATATCACGATGGAGGAAAAGATGTCACCTGACCCCGAAGTACAGCGGGAGAGGTATTTTGATCTGGTGGCGCAGACTGATGCGGCGCTGGTGGCGGCTGATGGCTCGGAGGGGCATCACAAGCCCGATCTGGTGGTCTGGCCGGAGTCGGCGGT
>JAYUWQ010000373.1:0-12151 GCA_043753485.1 bacterium | reverse complement strand
TTTGTCTGGACCGCCTCCGCCCGCGACATTTTGGAGAAGGTAAAGCGCGGCCGGAAGAAACTTGTTAATATGCAGTCCGCTTGACGGACTACACTAGCGGTGCAAGAAAAGTTGTTCCTTCGATGCCTTTCACGTGCGATCTATCGTCACCTTGGCAAATTGAGTTTGCGTTGCCTTGTTCCATCCCCCCATGAGACCCTCTGTTTGCCTGCAACTTATCCTGCTACTTCTAATCAGCGTAGCATCCCGCCTGCCAGCCGATCAGTTTGGTCTTTTTACCTATTCGGTAGTAAGTGATTCCACCGTCACGATCACGGGCTATCCCGAGTCTGCCTCCGGGGTGGTCACGATCCCATCTGAAATCGTCGGAAAGCCCGTTACCGCGCTAGGCCCTGTATCATTCGCCTACTGCGTCAGCCTAACCAGCATCATCATTCCTTCCGGCGTGACATCCATCGGGGACGCCGCATTCTCCGGCTGCACCGGCCTCGGCGGCGTTTCCCTGCCCTCCACTGTCACCTCCATCGGCGGCGCCGCTTTTGAGAGTTGCACCGGTTTGACGACATTGGCCCTTCCTCCAGGAATTTCCTCAATTGCCACCGATACCTTCTACAACTGCCAGAATCTCGCGAGCATCTCACTTCCCGCCAACGTCACCTCCATCGGGAGCTCCGCTTTCGCATACTGCCGCAATCTGACAGATATTTCCCTTCCCTCAGGTCTCACGTCCATCAGAGAGGCTACCTTTTACTACTGCGAAAACCTGACCAGTATCACTCTCCCCGCCGGAGTGATTTCCATCCAGCCATTATCCTTTGAAGGCTGCTACAAGCTGGCTTCCATTAATCTCCCCGATGGCGTGACTGCCATAGGGGAGAATGCTTTCCAATACTGTTTTGCCCTCACCAGCATTTCCTTTCCCGCCAGCATCCGGACAATAGGACGATCTGCTTTTTATGCGTGCAGCGGACTGTCGGAGATATCGATTCCAGCCGGAGTGGGCTCCATCGGTGATTTTGCCTTCCTCGGATGCAGCGGATTGACCGGTATTGAAGTTGCCCCGTTGAATGCGGCCTATTCCAGCAATGAAGGAGTCCTTTTCAACAATACGAAAACATCCCTCATCACCTGCCCTGCCAAAAAATCAGGGGACTATATTATCCCTTCCGGCGTCATTACCCTTGAGCAGAGCGCATTCGCTACCTGCAATCTCCTGAGCAGCATCTCCATTCCCGCCAGCGTTGAATCGATTGGCCGTTTGGCTTTTTCGGGATGCACCGGACTGACCCATGTTGAGGTAGCCCCTCTCAATCAAGCCTTCTCAAGCAGTGACGGCATCCTCTTCAGCAAAACCCTAAGTGATCTCCTTCTCTATCCCGCCAAAAAATCCGGAAATTACCGCGTTCCCGACAGTGTTGCTTCGATTGGACAGGCGGCCTTCTTCGGCTGTTCGGGACTGACAGCCATTACAATTCCCTCCGGTGTGGCGTTCATCGGAGACAACGCGTTCGGTGCCTGCACAAACCTCACCAGCATTGCCCTTCCTTCCAGTGTCAACACCATCGGCAACTATGCGTTCTATGCTTGCTCCGGCCTCACCAGCGTTGTCATTCCTGCCAGCATCGGGTTGCTGGAACAATCCGTCTTTGAACAATGCACCGGACTGGTCCGGCTTGTCTTTCTGGGGAATGCACCGCGTTATTTCTACGCCAGTTTGGGAGACACCGCACCGGGCTTCACCACTTACTGGCTCAGCAGCAAAACCGGCTTCAGCGCTCCCACCTGGCAGGGCTACCCGGCGGTCTGGATCGACGAAAGCGTTTATCCCGCCGCCTCCTGGCTACTGCAAAACGATCTGCCTTATGACTCCGATCTCCAGCAGGATCCGGATGGCGATGGTGTCTCCCACCTCTTGGCCTACGCCCTGAATCTCGATCCCCGGATCAATCTCAGCGCCAGCCTGCCTGCCCCGGTGCTGCATCCGGACCGCTTGAGCCTCAGTTTCCACGCTGCGGCTGCCGGTATCGCCTACCATGTGGAGACCAGCACGGGGCTCGATCAATGGACGACTGAGGGGGTGACCGTCTCCCCCATCGGTGCCGACCAGCGCCGCACCGCTTCCGTGCCCAGAAGCGGACCGGGACGTTTTCTGCGACTGAAGGTGGTGAATTCACCTGGAACCGACTTTTCGCCCGCCCAGGGAAATACCCCAAGCCGGCGCCGCAGTGAACGAAGCCCTGGCCCGTGAATTGCGTGGATAATGGCGCGGGCTATGCCATGCATGGAGTAGTCCAGTGCTCCGTCTTTCCCACCCATGAAACGCCTCCCCTCCTACGGCTTCCTGCTTTTCATCATGGTGGTGATGGGATGCTTCTTTCTCTATCCGATCTACAACACCGTCCGGGAGGCATTCACCAAGCCGGGAGGCGGGTTCACCCTGGAATATGTGGGGCAGATTTTCAGCAATCCGATTTACCGGGAAGGCTTGATCAATGCGCTGAAGATGGCGGCAGGGAGCACGTTGGGCGCGATGATTCTGGCGCTGCCTTTGGCGGTGTTGAGCGCGCGGTTTTCCTTTCCCATGAAGGGATTGCTGGGGGCATTGGTCCTGGTGCCGCTGATTCTGCCGCCGTTTGTGGGGACCATCGGGGTGAAGCAGATCCTGGGTCAGCACGGCGCGCTGAATGCCCTGCTGATGCCGGGACAGATTGCCCTGGGCGAGCCGATGGACTGGCTGGGCAATGGCCGGCTGTTCGGCGTCATTCTGATGAATGCGCTGCATCTGTACCCGATTCTTTACCTGAACATCACGGCCTCCCTGGCCAATCTCGATCCTGCGCTGGATGAGGCGGCGGAAAACCTCGGGTGCTCGCCCTGGCGCCGGTTTTGGAAGATCACCCTGCCGCTGGCCATGCCGGGGATTTTTGCCGGGGCTTCCATCGTCTTCATCTGGGGATTCACCGAACTGGGGGTGCCGCTGATGTTCGACTATTCGCGGGTGACCTCGGTGCAGATCTTCGACGGCATCAAGGAAATCGGCGGCAATCCCCTGCCCTACGCCCTCGTCGCCATCATGCTGGTGGCCAGCGTGATGCTTTTCATCCTGAGCAAGTTTCTCTTCGGCCGTTCGGACTTCGCGGGCAGTGGCCGCGCCAGCATGGCGGCGCAGACCCCCGCCATCGGTGGCGTGAAAGGCTGGCTGGCGACCCTGGGTTTTGCCATGGTCATCTTCCTCGCGGTGTTGCCCCACCTCGGGGTCACCCTGACATCCTTTGCGACGGATTGGAATGATTCTGTGCTGCCGTCCGCTTTTACCCTGCAGCATTACCGCGATGCCCTGAGCCATGGCCTCACGGTGCCCTCCATCCTGAACAGTCTGAAATACGCCGGTCTCGCCACCTTTATCGATGTCATCCTCGGCGTCACCATCGCTTGGATCGTGGTGCGCACCAAGCTGCCCGGCCGCCACCTGCTCGACTCTCTTTCCATGCTGCCCATCGCGGTGCCCGGTCTGGTCCTGGCGTTTGGTTATCTGGCGATGACCCGTGAGGGCCAGCCCTTTCATTGGCTGATCGGAGCCAACGAGGATCCGTATTGGATCATCGTGATCGCCTACGCCATGCGCCGCCTTCCCTACGTGGTGCGCAGTGCCAGCGCGGGCCTGCAACAGACCAGCGTGAGCCTGGAGGAAGCGGCGCAGAATCTGGGATGTCCGCCGTTCCGCACGCTCTTCCGGATCACTCTGCCCCTGATCAGTGCCAACCTGATCGCGGGCGCACTGCTCGCCTTTTCCTTCGGCATGCTGGAAGTCTCCGACAGCCTCATTCTGGCCCAGAAAGGCGAGCACTATCCGATCACCAAGGCGATTTACAATCTCAATGGCGCCCTCGGCAATGGGGAGGCTTTGGCCTCGGCGCTGGGGGTGTGGGCGATGGTGTTCCTGACGATCACCCTCGCCGGAACCGGGATGATTCTGGGCAAAAAGATGGGCGCCCTGTTCCGCGCCTGATGTCCACCCCGGCCTAACGGCTGGCCCGGCGGGCGAGGCGCTGGTTGTATTGAATGCTGCGTTTCAGATAACGGATGCGCCCGACGAGGGGACCAAACCGGCTGAGCACCTTGCGGACCGCCGGATCGGGATTGTCGATCTGGCTGGAAAGGTATTGTCCAATCTGGAAGGAGAACTCGTTTTTCTGCGATTCGAAGCTCCCCAGCCGCGCCGAGATTTCCGCAATTTGCTTGGAGCGCCGGCCGATTTCGAGCACGAGGTCCGCCGTCTGGGCCTTGTGCCGTTCACGCAGGCCGGAAATTTCCGCATCAATGCCCTGCACGGTGAGCTCCAACCGCTGCACGCTCTCCTCAAGTGAGGCAATGGCGGCGAGATCCCCCGCATGCTCCTCCTTCAGTTCGGCCAGGGAAAGGCGGGTCCGCTCGATCTCGGCACTGAAATCTCCCTCGATCTGCTTCTTCAGGACCTCCAATTTGCCTTTGAGGGAGGTGAACCGGCGGCGGGTTTCACTATCACGGTCCTTGATCTCCTCCACCTCATCCATGAGGCCGACCGCCTTGGACATCAGCTCTGCTTTGCCTTTGCGCAGAGCATCGACATCGTTCTCCACCTCGTCCTCGATGCTATAGAGGCGGTCCTGCGCGGCCTCGTTTTCGGTGGTGAGCTGATCACTCTGGGCGCGGAGTTGCTGCTGCTGGCTCTGGAGATCGGTCAATTGCCAGTAGTCACCGGAAAGTCTTTCGATGGATTCGGTGGCCGGCCACGCGAGTTTGCCCAACAAATCCTGGGCTTCCGCCAATTGCTGGGTTTCCCGGGTCACCGCATTCCACCGGGCACGCTCCCTCCGGAGGCCAAGTTGCCAGGCGAACCGTCCGAGAAAGAAACCAATGGCATTCATGCAGATGGAGGGAGGCAGAAGTTATCGGAACTTCCACCCGCGCGATTCAGAACGGCAGGAGGGGAGAACTGACAAGTCGTAATTCGCAACGGATTCGACCCTCCGGCATGGACCCGGAAAACTGGTTCGGGAGAAGAAATCATGAACCGGTGGGAGATAGGTGGCCGGGGCACGGCCTGCCGGGAGAGGCCGTCCGCAGATTTCCTCCGGATGTTTCAGGAAAAGAACCGTTTCGCTTTTTCAAAGAAACCCCCGGACATCGGCGTGTTCTGATCCCCGCAGGAATCGGCGAAGGCTTTCAGTTTTTCCTTCTGCTCGGCATTGAGGTTGGTCGGCACTTCCACCTGGATGGTGACGAGGAGGTCGCCCTTGATGCCCCGGTTCAGGACCGGCATGCCTTTGCCGCGCAGACGGAAGACGGTGCCGGACTGGGTCCCGGCGGGAATTTTGAGGGAAGCCTTGCCCTCCATGGTGGGAACGAGCAACTCGCCGCCCAGGGTGGTCTTGGCATAACTGACGGGAATCTCGCAGAAAAGATCGTTGTCCTCGCGCTCGAAAACCTCGTGTTTTTTGATGTGGATCACCACGTAGAGGTCACCGGCCGGACCGCCGCGGAAACCGGCATCACCATTGCCGGAGGAGCGGAGCCGGCTGCCCTCGCCAATCCCGGCGGGAATCCGCAGTTTAATCCGGGTGGATTTCTCGACCCGGCCTTGGCCCCGGCAGTCGGAACAGGGATTGGAAATGATCTGGCCCGTCCCGGAGCAATCGGGACACGGCTGCTGGACCTGGAAAAACCCGCGGCTGGCGATGACCTGGCCGACGCCACCGCAGGTGGGGCAGGTTTTGGCCGAACCGCCTTTGGCGGCACCCGTGGTGGCACAGGTGTCGCAAGCGACCGCACGTTCCAGCTCGACTTGTTTTTCGACGCCCTGGGCGGCCTCCTCCAGGCTGATTTCCAGATCGTAACGCAGGTCGCTGCCCCGGGCTTTGCCGGAGCGGGCACCCCGGCCCCCGCCGCCTCCGCCACCTCCCCCGAAGAATTCCTCGAAAATGCTGCCGCCACCGCCGCCGCCTCCAGCTCCGCCAAAGACTTCGCGGAAGATATCAAAGGGATCATGGAACCCACCCCTCCCTGCTCCCGCCCCGGCACCGGCCCCCGCGGAGAAAGCGGCATGCCCGTAGCGGTCATAGGCGGCCTTTTTGTCGGCATCGCCAAGCACATCGTAGGCTTCCCCGAGTTCCTTGAATTTTTCCTCGGCAGCTTTGTCGTCCGGATTCCGGTCGGGGTGATATTTGAGGGCAAGCTGACGATAGGCCTTCTTGATCTCGTCCGTGCTGGCAGTTTTGGTGACGCCAAGGACTTCGTAGTAATCTCGTTTGCTTGCCATGAGAGGAGGAATTTATTTCGCAGCGGGTCCGCTGGAGACGATGACGGAAGCCGGACGCAGCAGACGGTCGCGGAGCTTGTAGCCCCGGCGGGTTTGGGAAATCACCGTCCCTTCGGCCACCGTGTTGCTGGGCTGCTGGGAGACGGCTTCGTGGAGATTGGGGTCGAAAGGCAGGCCCACGGCGGAGATTTCCTCCACCCCATTGTCTTTCAGAAAATCCTGGATCTGCCGCAGCACCATGCTGAGGCCGACATAAAGATTGGACCCTTCGGACTCCGCCTTGGCCGCGGCCATGCCGTAGTCGAAATTATCCAGCACGGGGAACAGGCTCTCAAGGAGGCCGGCGTTGGCGTATTTGACTGTTTCCTGCAGGTCCCGGGCGGTGCGCTTGCGGAAATTGTCCAGTTCCGCCGCGGCCCGATGGGCAGCGTCCTTCCACTGGGCCGCTTCCAGCAAGGCCTGATTGAGAGGGTCCGGCTCGGCCTCTGCCCCGGAGAGATCGTTCACATCAAGGTCTTCGGAGGGGTTCAAAGGATCAGTCGGGGAGGTAGGTTCGCTCATGGGGGAAGGCGGAGATTCGGAAAATAAAAAGAAACCCCGGCGTGCCGGGAGTCGCGATCATAACGGGCAACGGACGGGTCTCAACCTGAATTCTCAGATAGAGCACCCGCCTTTTACCCCGGCCGGGGTCATCACACCCTGGCAGCGGGCAATCATGAAAGACCACCAGGCTGCCGGGCAAACCCCTGCCGTTCCTGCTGCCGCCAGGCAGCCGGAGATCAGTCGATCAGGTTGTCGAGCCGCTTGGCGACTTCGACATCCGCCTCGGTGACGCCACCCGCATCATGGGTGGTCAGCATCAGGATGACCTTGCCATAACGGATGTCCACATCGGGATGATGTCCTTCATCCTCAGCGACTTCGGCGACTTCGTTGAGAAAGTCCACGGCTTCGGTAAAGCCATCGAACTCCACCGAGCGGGAGATTTTCTTCCCGTCAATTTCCCATTCGGGAACTTTTTTGAGGAGGCGTTTGAGATCTTCTTTGGATAGGACGTCCATGATGGGAAATTTTTGGGGATAGGGACCGGAAGGGATGGTGAATGAGCAGACGCGCGCCCTTCCGGATTGGCGCGCATTGAACCCCTGTTCTTTCTGTTGTCAAAAGTAATGCTGAAAATATTGTTGCACCCCCGGCCCGGCCCGCCCACTCTCCCGCCCTTCCACTTTCCATCCATCCTCCAAACGCCATGGGACGCCTCTACAACAACATCGTCGAAACCGTCGGCCGTACCCCTTTGGTGCGCCTCAACCATATTACCAAGGGCGCCGGGGCCACCATTGCGCTGAAATGCGAGTTTTTCAATCCCCTCGGCAGTGTGAAGGACCGCATTGGGATGAATATGATCGCCGACGCTGAAGCGAAAGGCCTGATCAACAAGGACACCACCATCGTGGAGCCCACCAGTGGCAATACCGGGATCGCCCTCGCTTTTGTGGCCGCCGCCAAGGGATACAAACTCATTTTGACCATGCCGGAGACCATGTCTCTGGAACGCCGCACTCTGCTGGCCATGCTGGGCGCCGAGTTGGTCCTCACTCCCGGGCCGAAAGGCATGAAGGGCGCCATTGAAAAAGCCTCCGAAATCGTGGCCGCCACGCCCGGAGCCTACATGCCCCAGCAGTTCAATAATCCGGCCAATCCCTCCATCCACGAAACCACCACTGCGGTGGAACTCTGGGAGGACACCGATGGTGCGATCGACATTCTCATCAGCGCTGTGGGCACCGGAGGCACCATCACCGGATGCAGCCGCACCCTGAAAGCGAAGAAAACCGGTCTCCTCAGCATCGCCGTCGAACCGGAAGCGAGCCCGGTCATTTCCCAAACCCTCGCGGGTGAACCGGTGGTGCCTGCTCCCCACAAAATCCAAGGCACGGGCGCGGGATTTATCCCTAATAATCTGGACCTCAAACTGGTGGATGAAGTCATCAAAGTCTCCAACGACGAAGCCATCCTGATGGCCCGCCGCCTCGCCAAGGAAGAAGGCATCCTGGTGGGCATCAGCACCGGGGCCAACGTCCATGCCGCCCTGCAGGTCGCCAACCGCCCGGAAAACAAAGGCAAACTCATCGTGACCATTGCCTGCTCCACTGGCGAGCGCTACCTCTCCACTGCCCTTGCGGACGAAGCCCGCGCCCAGGTGGGTTCCTGAAATTCCTGAAGCGGAAGTGTTCCCCTGGCTTCATGGAAGCCCTTCCGCGCTGAATCCGCTTCCCCTCTATCGTCTTTTCAAACAATCAATGGCCTCCGACCCCAAACAAGCTCCCGTCCCCGTCGCTGAACTCGAATATGAGCACAGCCCGCTGGAAGACGCCGTAATCCGCTACCGCAAGCAACTTATCCTCGTCGGAACCCTCGCGCTCCTTGGCACCGTGGGATATTTTGGAAGCAAATTGTGGAAGGATTCCCAGCACAAAAACGCCGCTTTGGCCTTCACCCGCGCCGAAACCGTGGGCGAACTGCGCAATGTCGCCACCACCCACTCCGGCCTTCCCGCCGCGGGCAACGCCCTGCTCAAAGCCGCCCAGCTGCTGGCGCAGGATGGGAAGGGCAAGGAAGCCATTGATGAACTGAACCAGTTCCTCAAGGATTACCCGCAGCACCCTTTGGCCGACCTGGCCAAATTCCGCCTCGCCGACGTGCAATTGCAGGAGGGGGCGACCCAGGATGCCATGACCCGTTTCCTGGAAGTCTCCAATACTCCCGGTTCTCCATATGCGGCTCTGGCCCTGCTCCGTGTGGCTGACCAGAAATGGCAGGATGGGCAAATTGACGAGGCCCAGAAACTCTATCAGGAACTCCTCACCAAACATGGCGGCAACCGCATGTTCGAGCTCGCTGAGCAGCGCCTCAAACAAATCAAAATCACTCCCCCGGTCCTCGTCGATTACGTGCCGGAACCTACCCCGGCCCCCGGCACCCCGGGCGGCACTCCCTCAGGCCTTCCGGAAACCAACTTGGCGCCTCCCTCCGCTGCCGCGCTGGATAAAGCCATTTCCACCCCGGGCCTGCTCGGTGATGACTCCGCCCCGGCAGGCACCAGCCTGACGCCGCCGGACGCGCCCCCCGCCAAGGATGACCCGCTCCTGCCTCCGCCCGTCCTCCCGGCCCCCGCAAAATAAGCGGAATCCCCGCCTCCTGCTCCGGGAACAGCCTTCTGCCCGATCCGTGCAGACTGGCCAAAATTGATATTCTTTCTTTCGCAATATGTCTGCCAGTGCCCTCACCCGCACCGCAGCCGCAGCGTGGCGCGATGAACTCCACGCCGCCGGCAAACGGGTCGTTTTCACCAGCGGTTGTTTCGATATTCTCCATGCCGGCCATGTCCGTTACCTCGCCCAGGCCCGTGCTTTGGGTGATGCCTTGATCATCGCGTTGAATTCCGACGCCTCCGTCCGCCAGATCAAGGGGCCCAGCCGCCCCATCAACTCCCAGGAAGACCGCGCTGAAGTTCTGCTGGCCCTTAAATCCGTGGACGCCGTGGTCATTTTCGACGAACCGCGGACCACCGCCCTCATCCAAACGATCTGTCCCCACCTCTTTGCCAAGGGCGGTGACTACACCTTGGATTCCCTCGATCCCGAAGAGCGCGCCGCGCTCGAAGCCCTCGGCACCGGAATCCACCTTCTCCCGGAAGTGGCTGGCCGCTCCACCACCGCCACCTTGGCCCGCTTGACCCTGCCCGAAACCCCGGCCCGTCTGCCCCGTCTCGGCATCCTGGGCTCTGGCGAAGGCTCCAATTTTGGGGTTCTGCTCGAAGCCATCGACTCCGGCGCCCTTCCCGCGGAAGTTGCCCTCGTACTTTCCGATAACCCGCAAGCCCGCATCCTCGACCGGGCCCGGGCCCGGAATATCCCCGCCGCCTGGGTTGATCCTGGCGATCACCCAAACCGCTTCAGCCCCGCAGCCCAGCAGGCCGTCAGCGACCAATTCCGCGCTGCGGGATGTGATCTCATTGTCTGCGCAGGTTTCATGCGCCGGTTGAAAGACCCCGTGCTGAGCGATTTTGCCGGCCGGATCGTCAACATCCATCCCTCCCTGCTTCCGGCCTTTCCCGGGCGCCAAGCTTGGGTTCAGGCCTTCGAAGCCTGTGTCACCGAAACGGGCTGCACAGTTCACCTGATCGATGCCGGCATCGACACCGGCCCTATTTTAGCCCAGACAAGAGTTCCCCTTTTTATGGGTGACAGCGTGGATGACATCCGTCTTCGTATTCAGGCAGCCGAGCATGAACTTTTCCCCCGGGCGATCCGCGAATTCCTCGCCACCCTGCGCCCCCTCGCCCAAGCGGGTTAAGAGGCGGGAGAAGCTTGACGCCTCCATTCCGCGCCGGGAGAATCGTGGCCGGCATCCATGGAATCCGGCTGGCTTCCAAAACCGCGGACCGGCCCCTCGCTCCCTCATTACTCCCCATCCCTATGCCCCCATCATCCAACGGTCTGTCCGCGGTTCGCCTCGTCCTGTTCCAGCTGTCGATCAGCTCATTTGGCGGTTTCCTGCACGCGGCACCCCCACTCAAATTCGCCTTCATTCCCGGCCAATCTGACGCTTCATACATTCAAATTTCTAAAAACTTCAATTTATCCGAAAAAAGTCCATACATCCTTGATGGCCAATGGATTGATAATCAGGAATCCGGTAAAAGCACATTTTCAGGTAAATTTTCCGTGCTATTGAATGAGGGAAATTATGATGTAAAAGTCACTTTTGGATACCCGGATTGCCCCACCGAAACGACCCTGAAAGCGGAAGACCGCCGCGTCATTCTGGCGCAGGTAAAAACTGCCCCCGGAGAGGTTTTAACCCGGAATTTCACCCTGAACATCCGCACCCCGGCCATCCCGGGCGGGGATCCCGTGAAGATCAACCGCCGGGAATCCGGCCCACCGGTGATCGCCCGTTGGGATGGAAAAATGACGCTCGAATGCCTGGGTTCACCACCCGGGATGCGCACCTTGGAGATTTCCCGGAATGACGCCGCAGTGGCCGTCTTCCTCGCGGGCGACTCCACCGTCACCGAGCAAGCCAACGAGCCTTATGCCGGCTGGGGGCAGATGCTGCCGATCTTCTTCCAACACGGCGTCGCCATCGCCAATCACGCCGAAAGTGGTCTCGCGCTCAACTCCTTCCGCAGCCAGCGGCGTCTGGAGAAGATCCTGCAAACCCTGAAAGCGGGGGATTACGTTCTGATCCAATTCGGCCACAATGACCAGAAGGAAAAAACACCAGGCAGCGGACCTTATACCACTTACCGCGAACGGCTTAAGGCATATATTCACGAAATCACCGCAAAAAAAGGACGTCCTGTATTGGTGACACCCATGGAGCGCCGGCGCTTCAGGGACGAAGTGCCCTACGCGACTCTCCATGAATTTGCCGATGCCGTCCGCCAAGTCGCCCAGGAGGAAAAAGTGCCGTGGATCGATCTCCACGCCATGAGCCTGCAACTCTATGCGGCGCTGGGACGGGAGGTATCGCGCAAAGCGTTTGTCCACTACCCGGCGGGCACTTTCCCCGGCCAGGAGAAAAAACTGGAGGACGACACCCACCACAACGCTTACGGAGGAATGCAGTTGGCCAAATGCATCGTCGAAGGGATCCGCCGCAGCTTGCCGGAACTGGCAACCCGCCTGCGTCCGGAAATTCCCGGATATGACCCGCTCCATCCAGACCCGCCGGATGCCTTCCGGCTTCCTGCCAGCTCATTAAGGGAAACCGCCAAGCCAGCAGGAAATTAACGACTGGCCCGCAGACTGCTGGAAGACAACGCAAATTCGGTTGCCAGGCGGG
>JAYUWQ010000372.1:0-1839 GCA_043753485.1 bacterium | reverse complement strand
CGCCGGGCCGGAACGGAAAATGTGGCCGGAATCGTCGGGATCGGAGCGGCCGCCCGGCTGGCCCGGGAATCACTGGCCAACGGCTCGGAACCGAGGGTAAGGAGCCTCCGGGACGCCTTCGAGCAGGAAGTGCTCCGCCGCATTCCCGGCAGCCACCGCAATGGTCCTCCCGGGGACAGAGTTCCCAATACCGCCAGCCTCCGGTTCGACGGCACCCAGGCGGAAGGGCTGCTGCTGCTGCTCGACCAACGCGGAGTGTGCGTCAGTGCCGGCAGTGCCTGCGCCACCGGCAGTCTGCACCCTTCCCATGTCCTGACAGCCATGGGACTGGATGCCGCAGCCGCCCGCAGCACCCTCCGCTTCAGTCTCTCCCGCCTGACGACTCAGGCTGAACTGGAGGCTGGCCTCACGGCTTTGGAGCAGGCCGTGCAGAAATTCCGCTCGCTCATGCCCTGAGCCGCAGCCTGAACAAAACGATGGCATCCTGCCCAAAGGGGGGGCGGATCCCGGGCGGATGGGATTATTGGCTGTCAATTACCCGGTAGAACCCCCGGGAACCACTGGATGAAACGCTGAAGGTTGTCGCGGAGGTAACGGGGCCCACATTGGTCCAGCTGCCGGAGGAGAGGGAAGGGCTGCGCTGTACTTGATAGGGAGGCGTGCCGCCGCTCCATTCAAGGACCAGCTGGCCCCCGGCCCCAGCCCGGACCCCAAGCGCAAAGGGCACAGCCGACGGGGAGATTTTGACATCGGCCAGAACGCTCGAACTCCCGACGGTGGCGGTGCGCATCAGCGGGTTGATCAAAGGCGGACCGGAAAATGTCAGGGTGTAAGTGGCGGCGGTGGAGACGGGAATGGCCCACCCGCCGGCCAGTCCGGTGATGGCATGCCAGGGGCCGGAGTCGGGCTGGACCCGGACTTGGTTGAGTCCTTCGCCGGCGTCGTAGCGGCTATTACCATTGAGATCCTTCCAGACCGTGCCGACGAGGAACCGGTTGGAGTGGGTGGCGGCGTTGCTGGCACTACAGTAGGCTCCGCTGAAGACGAAGGGGCCGACGTCAGTCCCCGGGTTTGACTCCGCCACCAGGGCAAATCCCACATTGGTCAGGAGGGTCGACTGATTTGACATGATGGCGGCCCGGTGGCCGCGACCGGCCTGCATGCCATCCCCGCCAGGGGGACGGGGATACCCCCAGTCGATATTGAGGGCGCCGTGAGCATCCAAGGCGCTTTTGCTGTAGGAAAAGACGCTGACATTGGCGGAGTTCCAGACAAATCCGGAGGCGGTGATCCGGGTGAACTGGTTTTCGTGGTCCTGGGCATCGCGGGCAATCAGGTCCAGCGAATGCGTCCGCGACGCGTCATAGAGGCGGCGGTCGAAGGAGGCGGGTGGCTGGGCGGGGATGGCGGCAAATTCATTCCGGATTTGAGTGGGGCTGATCTGGAAGAAGGAAATGCCGCTGTTGATGCCCGTATCACCGCTGTTGGTGAGGAACAGGCCTTCTGCCGCAGGATTCGCCCGTGCCCGGTTCATCAGCCAGACGAGTTGCTGCTCATTGCCGTCGGGGTGCAGCCCGTCGGCCGTTTTGTGGTAGACCCATTCGGCAGTGGTCTGGGCGGACAGGGCGGGGGCCAGTACCAGCAGGAGGCAGGCACTTGGTGGAAAACCAAGCCGGGGGCGGGCCATGCGGGAGGGGGGGGCAGGCTTCATGCCAGGGGCGTTACAGCCTTTTCACCGGGGTGTCACCCGGATTTTGCGGAGACTGGACTTTGCCTTGCCAGCCGCGGGGAAACGAAGCATGGGAGGACTGCCTGTTCACCTATTGCCTGCCTGCCCAT